>JBEAVX010000664.1:0-10669 GCA_041160755.1 Pseudomonadota bacterium | reverse complement strand
CGGTGCAGCTCCTGATCTTGATCTGGGCCGCCGTCGCCGGGTTTCCCCGCTTGGGCTCGCTCTTGTTCCCCGAGCAAGGCGGCGCGGGCCTGCACCCCTGGATCGCGCTCATCGCGTGGTTTGGGGTGGTGGGCCTCGTCGGCTACACGACCTGGGCCGGGCAGCAGCCCCCGCCGCCCAAAGACGCCGTGCGCAGCCCGACGGCGGAGCTGGTCAAGCAGTTCCAGCGCAACCGCGCCGGGGTGTTCGGCCTGCACATCGTGAGCTGGATGATCGTGCTCGCCCTGCTCACGCCGCTCGTCGCGCCCTTTGACCCCGACGCGCTGGACGTCGGCGGCAAGAGCCTGCCGCCCCAGCCCGGCTACTGGATGGGCACGGACGACTTCGGCCGCGACCTGCTCTCACGCTCGCTCTACGGCGCCCGCATCTCGCTCTCCATCGGGTTCATCGCCGTGGGGCTCTCGGCCACCTTGGGCGCGCTCATCGGGGCCGTCGCCGGGTACTTCGGCGGCTGGGTGGACCGCGCGTCGATGTGGCTCGTCGATCTCCTGCTCGCCTTGCCGCGCCTCGTCCTGCTCCTGGCCATCGTCGGGCTGTTCCGCTCGGCGGGGGCGCAGTCGTTGTTCCTCATCGTCGTGATCTTGGGCCTCACCGGCTGGATGGGCGTGAGCCGCATCGTGCGCGCCCAGGTGCTCACGCTGAAAGAGCAAGACTTTGTGCAGGCCTGCCGGGCGATGGGCATCCCCGACTCCCGCATCATCCTCGGGCACATCTTGCCCAACGCCATGGCGCCGGTGATCGTGAACGCCTCCTTGGCCATCGGCGGGACGATCTTGACCGAGGCCAGCCTCTCGTTCTTGGGCCTCGGCGTGCCGCCGCCCACGGCCACCTGGGGCAGCATCATCAACGACGGGCGAGAGTTCATGCGCACCGCGCCCTGGATCACCATCGGGCCGGGCCTGCTCATCGTGCTCGCCGTGATGAGCTTCAACCTCTTGGGCGACGGCCTGCGCGACGCCCTCGACCCCAAGCTGCGGGGGCGGGCATGAGCGACGACGCGCTGCTCAAGATTGAGGATCTGCGCACCTACTTCCAGATGGAGGGCGGCCTCGCCCGCGCCGTGGACGGCGTGAGCTACGAGATCCGCCCCGGGCGCACCCTGGCCGTCGTCGGTGAGTCGGGCTCGGGCAAGTCGGTCACGGCGCTCTCGATCCTGCGGCTCATCCCCAGCCCGCCGGGCGTTCACGCGGGCGGCCACATCTTCTTTGAGGGCAAAGACCTCACGACCCTCAGCGAGTCGGAGCTGCAAGACATCCGGGGCAACAAGATCGCGATGATCTTCCAGGAGCCGATGACGTCGTTGAACCCCGTGTTCACCGTCGGCGACCAGATCGGCGAGAGCCTGCGCCTACACAAGGGCATGAGCCGCGCCCAGGCCCGTGAGCACGCGATCCAGATGCTCAAAGAGGTGAAGATCCCGTCTCCCGAGGCCCGGGTGGACGAGCACCCGCACCAGCTCTCCGGCGGGATGCGCCAGCGGGTGATGATCGCGATGGCCTTGGCCTGTAACCCCAAGCTGCTCATCGCGGACGAGCCCACCACCGCGCTCGACGTCACCGTGCAGGCCCAGATCCTCGACCTGATGCGGGAGCTGCAGGCGAGAAACGGCACGGCGATCTTGTTCATCACCCACGATCTGGGCGTCGTCGCCGAGATGGCCGATGACGTGGTGGTGATGTACGCCGGGAAGGTCGTCGAGCGCGCGGACGTGCAGACGCTGTTCGACACGCCGACGCACCCCTACACCCAGGGCCTCTTCCGATCCATGCCCGCCCTTGACGGGCAGCGGGGTCCCCTCGTCCCCATCGAAGGATCGGTGCCTAGCCCCTTGGATTTCCCCAGCGGTTGCCGTTTCCGCAACCGCTGCCCCCAGGCCGTCGCGCGCTGCGCGGAGTCCGAGCCCGCGCTCTTGGAGCACGGCGTCGGCCACGTCGTCGCCTGTCACGTCGTCGAGGCGAAACGCCAGGGGGTGAACGTATGAGCGTGTCGTCGCCGGGTGAGGTCTTGCTGGAGGTCACCGACCTTCAAAAACACTTCCCCATCCGCCGGGGGCTGTTGAGCCGGGTCGTCGGCCAGGTCAAGGCCGTCGATGGTGTGTCGTTCACCGTGCGCCGCGGCGAGACGGTCGGCCTCGTCGGCGAGTCCGGCTGCGGCAAGACCACCGCCGGGCGCACGATCCTGCGCCTCATCGAGCCCACCGGGGGCCGGGCGATCTTTGAGGGCAAAGACATCTTCGCCATGCCCCAGGAGGAGCTGCGCCAGCTCCGCCAGCGCATGTCGATCATCTTCCAAGACCCCTACTCCTCGCTGAACCCGCGCATGAACGTCGAGCGCATCGTCGGTGAGGCTCTGGAGGTCCACGGGATCGCCAAAGGCGCGGCGCTGCGGGAGCGTGTGGCGGCGTTGATGCGCCGGGTGGGCCTGCGGGACGACTCGCTGGAGCGTTACCCGCATGAGTTCTCCGGCGGTCAGCGCCAGCGCATCGGCATCGCCCGGGCCTTGGCGCTGAACCCGAGCTTCATCGTCTGCGACGAGGCCGTCTCCGCCCTTGACGTGTCAATTCAGGCCCAGGTCATCAACCTGCTCAAAGAGCTGCAGGGGGAGCTGGGGCTCTCGTACCTGTTCATCGCCCACAACCTCGCCGTCGTGAAACACATCTCCGACCGCGTCGCCGTGATGTACCTCGGCCGCATCGTCGAGATGGGCACGGCGGACGAGCTCTTTGAGTCGCCGCGCCACCCCTACACCCAAGCCCTGCTCTCGGCGATCCCCAAGCCGCGCCCTGGTCGCCCCAAGGACCGTGTGCTCTTGGAGGGTGACGTGCCGAGCCCGATGCGGCCGCCGCCGGGCTGCACCTTCCACCCCCGCTGCCGCCACGCGCTCCCCAAGTGCAGCCAGGTGAGCCCGCCGACCGTCGAGGTCGCCCCGGGCCACGTCGTCGCTTGCCACCTCGTCAGCGACGGCCTCACCGCGCCCTACCCCATCACCCGCGCGCCCTCGGCGGGCTGAGGAGCGCCCCAAGTGGACGACTGGAGCTTCTGGGTTCGCCTCGTTTACGCCGCGATCATCCTCATCGCGGCCCGCTATCTGTCGGGCTGGGCGCGGAGCCTCGCGTCCCGAGGCTTGGAGCGCACCGAGCTCGACCCCCTCGTGCGCCAGATGCTCACCGTCGCGGTGCAGCCGCTCATCCTGCTCTTCGGCCTCTCCGCCGCCGTGCATGTGCTGAACCTCTCGGCGATCTCCAACGCCATCGCCGCCGCGCTCGGCGGCGCGACCATCGCCATCGGCCTCGGCCTCAAGGGGTACCTCTCCGACGCCGCCGCCGGCGCGCTCCTGCTCACCGTGCGGCCGTTCCAGGCTGGAGACGCCGTGGTGCTCGGCGGAAAAGCCTCGGGGCTCATCCGTGAGGTCGGCTTCTTCATGACGACCTTAGACAGCTACGACGGGAACACCTACTTCGTGCCCAACGGCGAGGTCGCCAGCGCGCTCATCGAGAACATCAGCCGCCGGGGCACACGCCGGGCGCTGCTCATCTACCCCGTCGCCCCCGAGACCGACCTCGACGCCGCCCGTGAGGCGCTCCTCGCCGTCGTGCGTGACGACGCCCGCGCCTTGGCCGAGCCCGCCCCCGCCGTCGAGCTGTTGGAGGTCACCCCGGAGTGGGTGAGCCTGCGCCTCGCGGTGTGGAGCAAGAACGATCACCACAGCGCGCTCTCCGCCTCCGCGCGAGAAGAGGGCCTCAAGGCGCTGCGCCAGCTCGGCGCCTACCCGCCCAAACGCCCCGCGCCGCCCCCTGCTCCCCCTTCGACCCCTACTCTGTGAGAGGCCCCCATGGCGAACGCCGAGACCACGACGTCCTTCAAGTCTGTCCCCGAGATGTGGCACCACCGCGTGCGCTCCACCCCGGACGCCGACGCGATGTACGGCCGCCGCCCCGACAAGTCTTGGTACACCCTGACCTGGGGAGAGTGTGGGGCCCGCGCGCGCAACATCGCCTGCGGCCTTCACGCCGTCGGCCTTGAGAAGAAGCAGCGTGTGGCGATCCTCTGCTCCACCCGGCCGGAGTGGGTGATCATCGACATGGGCATCCTCTGCGCCACGGGGGCGACGACGACGATCTACCCGTCGAACACGCCGGAGGACTGCGAGTACATCATCAACGACTCCGAGACGCGCTTCGTCTTCGCCGAGAACCAGAAGCAGGCCGACAAGCTCATCTCCCAGCGCGACAAGCTCCCCGGCCTCAAGAACATCATCCTGGTGGACGGCAAAGGCAGCGCGGACGGCTTCGTGCTCTCTCTGGAGGAGCTGGAGGCCAAAGGCAAACAGTGGGACGCGGCGAACCCCGGCGAGTACGACGCGGCGATCAACATCCTCGGCCCCGATGACCTCGCCACGCTCATCTACACCTCGGGCACCACGGGCAAACCCAAAGGCGTGATGCTCGTTCACGACTGCTGGGTGTTTGAGGCCGAGGCCATCGACCGCCTGGGCCTGCTCGGGCCTTCAGGCAAACAGTACCTGTTCTTGCCCCTCGCGCACAGCTTCGCGAAGGTGCTGGAGTGCGGGTTCATCCGTGTCGGCATGCCCACCGTCGTCGATGGTGACCTCGACAGCCTCGTGCCCAACCTCCAGGCCACCCAGCCGACCGTCATGGGCGCGGTGCCCCGCATCTTCGAGAAGGTCTACAACAAGGTCGTGAGCGGCGCCAAAGAGGGCGGCGGCGTCAAGTACGCCATCTTCAAGTGGGCCATCGGCGTGGGCGGCGAGGTCTCCCGGCTGCGCCAAGCCGGCCAAGAGCCCACGGGCCTGCTCGCGCTCAAACACAAGCTCGCCGACAAGCTCGTGTTCTCGAAGCTCAAGGCGCTGTTTGGCGGCCGCATCAAGTACTTCGTCTCCGGCGGCGCCCCGCTCTCCAAAGAGATCGCCGAGTTCCTCCACGCCGCCGACATCTTGGTCTTGGAGGGCTACGGCCTCACCGAGTCTTCTGCGGCGAGCTTCGTGAACCGCCCCGACCAGTTCAAGTTCGGCACCGTCGGCGTGGCCTTGCCCGGCGTGAAGGCGAAGATCGCCAGCGACGGCGAGATCCTGCTCGCTGGTCGTGGGGTGATGCGCGGCTACTACAACCGCCCCGAGGACACGAAGGAGGTGCTCAGCGAGGATGGCTGGCTGCACACCGGCGACATCGGCGTGCTCGACGCTGAGGGCTTCCTCAAGATCACCGACCGCAAGAAGGACATCATCGTCACCGCGGGCGGCAAAAACATCGCGCCGCAGGAGATCGAGAACAAGCTCAAGACCCGCACGGCCTACGTCTCCCAGATCGTCATGCACGGCGACAAGCGCAACTTCTGCGTCGCGCTGATCACGATCAACCAGGAGCAGGTGGCGAAGTGGGCGGCGGCCCAAGGCCACGCCTGGGCGAGCGGCTCCTACGCCGAGCTCTCGGCGAAGAAGGAGGTCCACGACCTGATCATGGCCGAGGTCACCGAGCTCAACAAGACCATCGCCAGCTACGAGACGATCAAGTACATCCACCTGCTCGACCACGAGCTGAGCATCGACAGCGGCGAGCTGACCCCGAAGATGTCGATCAAGCGCCGGGTCGTCGAGAAGAACTACTGGGACATCCTGGAGAACTTCTACAAGGGCGCGGGCGACTCGACGCTCTGATTGACCGTGTGGGCCTCGGCCTAGAGGCTGAGGCCCCACACCGCCCCGGCCCCGGCGTCGGCGCCGGTGGCGCCCAAGAAGAAGGTCTCGGCGTCGCCGCTCACGCTGCTGCCGGCCTTCGCCCCAGCCTCGGGCCCCAGCCACAGAGCGCCGTCGTCAAAGGCGCGGCTGCCGGTGTGCGGGCCATACAGCAGCGCGAAGGCCCCGGCGTCTGTGCCGCCGGCGTCGTGGCGGGTCGCGCCCACCCACAGCTCGCCGTAGCCGTCGCCGTCGAGATCCCCGGCGCAATGCACCGCGAAGCCGACGCGGTCCCCGGTGGCCCCGGAGACGACCACGGCCATCGTGTCGTCGCGGTCCAGGCGGCCTCGGGCGGCGCCGGAGACGAGCCACACCTCGCCGCCGGGCTCGGCCTCCATCACGCCCGTCGCCCAGTCGTTCAGCCCGTCGCCGTCGAGGTCACCCCCCGCCGTCATGGACTTGCCGAGCTGGTCGTTCGCCCCACGGCCGACGAGGGTGGTGTCGGCGTCGGCGCTCACCGTGGCGCCTTTGGGCGGGTCCAAGAAGACGTAGGCCACGCCGGAGGCGGCGGCCTCACCGTCCTCGCCCATGGCGCCGATGATCAGGTCCACGGCGCCGTCCCCGTCGAGATCGGACGCGGCGCCAGAGGAGCCGAACCAGCCCAACTTCTGGTCGCCGGAGAGCCGGGTGGTGGCGTCGTTCACGTCCAAGGCGCCGCTGAGGCCTGACACGACGAAGCCGAAGACTGCGCCGGAGTCCTGCGCGTCGCCGTCCTGGGCCATGCCCAAGGCCCACAAGGTCTCGTCGGCGCCGCTCCCGGTCACGAAGAGGCCGTTCCCGAGCTGGGCGTCGGACTCCCCG
The DNA here is from genome assembly GCA_041160755.1 of Pseudomonadota bacterium. GTDB lineage: Bacteria > Myxococcota_A > UBA796 > UBA796 > CAJQPC01 > JADKFE01. Next base: position 4,057 of record JBEAVX010000664.1, on the reverse strand, counting down.
AAGATCGAGGCGGCGGGGCTGGAGGAGTGTAAGGCGTCGCTGTACACATCGACACGACCGGCCCGGGTGCCGCCGGTGGGCTCCCAGAAGGCCGAGACGGCGAGGCCGCCGCCGGAGAGCGCCGCGAGGCCGACGCCGAAGTAGCCGCCGCTGCTCGTGAGCACGGCGTCGGCGTCCTCGGCCAGAAGCTCACCCTCGGGCGAGCGGAACAGGAGGACGGCCCCGGTGCCGGCGCCACGGGTGGCCGCGCCGATAGCCCAGGCGTCACCCACCCGGGCCGCGGAGGTGCCGACGGCGTCTCCGGGGGCGCCCCGCGCGACGTCTGGCAGGGTGTCGAGGCTGACCTGGCCCTCGGCGCGGCCCGTGTCGGCGGTCTCGCCGCCGGTCTCCCGCCCGGTCTCGCCGCCGGTCTCTCGCCCGGTCTCACCGCCAGTCTCCCGCCCGGTCTCGCCGCCGGTCTCTTCAGAGTGAAGCAGCGCGCTGTGCCCTGCGCCGGTCTCTGCGGTGTCGACGACCCGAGGTGCCTTGCGCGGGCCGCAGCCGCCCAGGGCCAGGGTGACAAGGAGCAGGGGAGTTCGCATCGCCCTTGTGTACCACGCTTGTACAAGCCTTGCGCAGAGGTCGGGAGGGCGCTAACCACGCCCCGTATGAGCTCCCGCATCCCCGGATTCTACAAGCTGCTGCCCCAGGCGCGCCTCGACGCCTTGGAGACGCACCTCGGCGTCGACACCGCCGGGTTCCTCAGCGACGGGCTGCCTCTGGAGACCGCAGACCTCATGGTGGAGAACGTCGTCTCCACCTTCCCCCTGCCGCTCTCCGTGGCGATCAACCTGCTGTTGAACGGCCAAGACATCGCCGTGCCGATGGTCGTCGAGGAGCCCTCCGTCGTCGCCGCCGTCTCCAACATGGCCCGGCTCACCCGCCGCGCCGGGGGCGTCTTCGCTGAAGCCGACGACGGCGTGATGACCGGCCAGCTCCAGGTGATCCCCAAAGGCGACGCGCTGGCCTGCGCCGCGGCGCTCCAGGCCGAGCTGCCCGCGCTGCTCGCCGCCGCCACCGGGGTTCACCCCAAGCTCGACGAGCGCGGCGGGGGCCTACGCGGCATCGACGTCCGCCTCGTCACCTACGACGAGCCCGGCTTCCCCGTCGAGCGTTACGTCGTGCTCCACGTTCACCTCGACTGTGTAGACGCCATGGGCGCGAACATGGTCAACACCCTCGTCGAGCGTCTGGCGCCGTTGGTCGAGGCGATCACCGGCGAGCGGGTGGGCCTGCGGATCCTCACGAACCTGGCCGACCGCCGCCTCGCCCGCGCCCGGGTGAGCCTACGCCCAGAGCACCTCGACCCCGAGGGCGGCACCGGCGCGGAGGTGGCGGAGGGCATCGCCGCCGCTTGGCGTTTTGCGTGGGCCGACCCCTACCGCGCCGCCACCCACAACAAAGGCGTGATGAACGGCGTCGATCCCGTCGCCATCGCCACGGGCAACGACTGGCGCGCCATCGAGGCTGGGGCGCACGCCTACGCCGCCCGCGACGGTCAATACCGCCCCCTCACCCGCTGGGTCGTCGATGCCGAGGGCACGCTCCAAGGCACCATCGAGCTGCCCCTCCAGGTGGGCACCGTCGGCGGGCCGATCCGGGTTCACCCCCGGGTGAAGGCGAACTTGGCGCTCTTGGGCAACCCGCGCGCGCGGCAGCTCGCCGGGGTGATCGCCGCCGTAGGCCTCATCCAGAACTTGGGCGCCCTGCGCGCCTTGGCCACCGAGGGCATTCAGCAGGGCCACATGCGCATGCACGCCCGCAGCGTCGCGGCGATGGTCGGCGCCACCGGGGCCGAGGCCCTGACCGTGGCCGCGAAGCTCCACAGCCTGGGCGACTTCTCTGAGGAGACCGCGCGCCGAGTGCTCGCCGGGCTGCGCGGATCGTGAGCGCCTCCTGCACCGGGCGCGCGCCGGGCAAGCTCATCCTGTTGGGTGAGCACAGCGTCGTCGTGGGCCACCGCGCCATCGCCGCCGTCGTCTCCCGGGGCACCACGGTCACGCTCACCGACATCGACGGCCCGACGCAGCTCGGCGAGTCCTCCATCCAAGACGACCGCCTGATGACCGCCCTTCGCGCCGTGCTCCCCGCCGTGGGGCTGAAGGTCGACATCTTCACCGACCTGCCCGTGGGCCGGGGCATGGGCAGCTCCGCGGCCTTGGCCATCGCGCTCCTGCGCGCCCGGGCCGCCCGTGAGGGTCGTGCGCCCGACTTCGCCGAGCTTCACCGCGACGGCTTCGTCATCGAGCGGGTGTTTCACGGCAACCCCTCGGGCCTCGACCACTGCGTCGTGGCCATGGGCGGCGCGGTGCTCTACCGCCGAGGTGAGGCCCCCGCGCCGATCCAGATGCCGTCGTACCCCGTCGTGGTCCTCGACAGCGGCGTCGCTGGGGACACGGGGCAGCTCGTCGCCGGGGTCGCGTCGCGGCGGCCTGGGGTTGACCCGGCGCTCGACCGCCTCGGGCAGCTCGTCGAGCTCGCGCTCCCGTCGCTCCACGATCCGCGCGCCTTGGGCGAGATCATGAACGAGGCCCACGCGCGGCTGGGCGAGATCGGCGTCTCGACGCCCGGCTTAGATGAGATGTGCGCTCTGGCGCTCCAGAACGGCGCTCTCGGCGCCAAGCTCTCCGGCGCGGGCGGAGGCGGCGTCGTGCTCGCCTTGTGCCCCGATGGTGGAGAGGCCCTTGTCCAGGCCGCCGCGCGTCGTAAGATCGCGGCGTTTGCTTGTCGGCTCCCGGAGGCATGATGGCAACGGCGATCGCTCACCCCAACATCGCGCTGGTCAAGTACTGGGGCAAACGTGACGTAGACCTCAACCTGCCGTCGACCAGCTCGATCTCGGTGACCCTCGACACGTTTCAGACCCAGACGACGGTTCGTTGGGACTCCCCGCGAGACGTGGCGTGGGTAGACGGCAAGCCCGCGAACCCCGGGGACACGAAGAAGATCTTCAAGCACCTCGACCTCATCACCCCCGGTCGCCCCCCGGCGCGGGTGATCACCAAGTCGAACTTCCCCGTGGCCGCCGGGCTCGCCTCGTCTTCGTCCGCCTTCGCCGCGCTCACCATCGCCGCCGCCGACGCCGCCGGTGAACGGTTCTCGCCGGAGGAGCTCTCCTGCTTGGCCCGCCAAGGCTCGGGCTCGGCCTGCCGGTCGCTGTGGGGCGGGTTCGTCGAGTGGCGCCGGGGCCTGCTCAACGACGGCAGCGACTCCCACGGCCTGCACCTCGCCCCGCGTGACCACTGGGATCTGCGGGTCGTCGTCGCGATCATCGACGGCGGCCAGAAGAAGATGCCCTCCACCAAGGGCATGATCCACACCATGGAGACCTCGCCGATGTACCAGGCCTGGACGCTGTCGTCCGACCGGGACGTGAGCGAGGCCCGGCACGCGATCATGGAGCGGGATCTGGAGAGCCTGGGGCAAGCGATGGAGCGCTCCACCCTCAAGATGCACGCGACGATGATGACCGCCGACCCGCCGATTCGGTACTGGAAGTCCACGTCGGTCTGGGCGATGGACGCCGTGGAGGATCTCCGCCGCCAAGGCATCTCCGCGTGGTGGACCATGGACGCGGGCCCCAACGTGAAGATCCTCTGCGAGGCCGAGCACGCCGAGCACATCGCCCAGCGCCTGCGGGTGCTCGTGGACGAGGTGCTCGTGCTCAAGATCGGCGAGGGCCCGAAGCGTGTGCCCGACGACGAGGAGGCCCTTGCCCGTTTTGTCGTCCGCTGAAGGCGCGCTGACCGTCCTCGCGCCGGGCAAGCTCGTGCTCGTCGGGGAGTACGCCGTGCTCGACGGCGCCCCCGCGATCGTCGCTGCCGTGGATCGTGGGGTGCGCTGTGTGGTGCGCCCCGGAGACGCCGTCGAGACCCCCGCTGACGACCGCTTCGCCCGCGCCGCCTTAGACGCCGTCGGCGCCCCGGCCCGGCGCTACACCTTCTCCGACTGGAACCCGGTGGCGTTGCGTGAGGGCAAAGCGGGCTTCGGCGGGAGCGCCGCGGCCTGCGTCGCCGCC
>JBEAVX010000661.1:0-7337 GCA_041160755.1 Pseudomonadota bacterium | reverse complement strand
GGAGCGACCATGCCGACCACGCCGACCCTCTCCCCCGTGCTCTCCGCCTATGTGAAGGCCCGGCCCAAGCTTGAAGCGTACCTCCGGGCAGAGTGGCCGCAGCTCTGCCGGGGCCACATTGAGGACGCCGTGGGCGCCGTGGGCCTCGCCTTGGTGACGAACCCCACCTACTTCATGATGGTCCACGACCCCCAGAACCCCAAGAAGCTCTCCGGCCTGTTCAAGCGGGTCGCGTGGTGCGCCGCTCGCGCGACGGTCCGCCGCCGCTCGTTCAGCGCCGAGCGCGCCTTTGAGCACGAGGACGACGCCAACCTCGGCCGCGACGCCACCCAGCCGCTCTCTCTCGCCTTGGGCCGCGACCTGCCGACGATCGTGCATCAAGAGGCCCTGGAGACCAGCGCGCCTCAAGGCGAGCGCCTCGCCGCCGCGGTCCTGGACCAGCTCCAGAACGGCGGCACGGACAGCGAGGTCGCCGAGCGCCACGGGGTGCGCCGCGAGTACCTCAACCGCACCCGGCAGCGGGTCACCCGGCACTTCATCAGCCCGCCCGCGCCCCGGCGCCGGCCTCAGAAGACCGTGTAGATGAACGGCAGCACGGGGCTCGCCTCGGCCCAGAGGATGAAGGCCACCATCGCCAACAAGACGACGACGATGGGGGTCATCCACCACGCCTTCTCGTGAACGATGAAGTCCATGAACTCCCGCATCAGGCCGCGCTGCTGGGGGAGCTGGCTCAAGGAGGGCTCGGGCGAGACAGGGGGGCGCTCTTCAGAGCTCATGGGTCCTTCCTGGATGGAGCGAGAGGCGACCACAGGATAGCACAAGGCCCTCCCACCGGAGCCGCGCCCGATGTCGATCACCCCCTACGAGGCCCTCGGCGGCGAAGAGGCCGTGCGCGCCCTCGTCGAGCGTTTTTACGAGCACATGGACGCCGACGCCGAGGCGCGGACGATCCGCCGGATGCACCCCGAAGACCTCGCCCGGGCCGAGCAGCGCCTGTTCGAGTTCTTGAGCGGCTGGCTCGGCGGGCCGAACCTCTACTGGGAGCGCCACGGCCACCCCCGCCTGCGGATGCGCCACCTGCCGTTCACCATCGACGCCGCCGCCCGGGACGCCTGGATGGGCTGCATGCGTAAGGCCCTCGCCGAGACCGTCGCCGATGACACCCTGCGCGCCCAGCTCGACCAGGCGCTGTACAACGTGGCGAACCACATGCGCAACCAGAACGAGCCCGACGAGGGCTGAGGGCTGGGCCGCTCAGTCCGCGAGGAGATCCTCGATCATCGCGCCGCGCTGGCCGCCGTCCAGGGCGCAGGCCGCTGAGTAGACCGGGTGGTCTACGACAAAACGGGCCGGGCGGGTGAGGTCGAAGAACGCCGCGCGCTGCTCGGGGCTGAGGCTGAAGCGGATGAACTGCACCGAGCTGACCTTGCCGTCTTCACGCTCGCGGCCCTCCTCAAACTGGGCCGGGCAAGGAGCGACGCCGGAGAGCTCTAGGCGCAGGTGGTTGTGCAGGCCGCTGAGCCGCACGAGCATCTCTTTGCGCTCCTCGGCGTCGGGGTACTCGATGAGCAAGGTGGCGCTCAGCTCGTCGGCGCCGGGCAAGAGCGGGTTGTAGGCGTCGAGCTCGGACTGCATGGCCTCGGGCTTGACGATGTTCTCGACCCGGCACATCTCCTGAACCTGCCAGCGCACGGTCTCGCGGTTCTCGAACAGCAGGGTGAGGTGGTCGCCGATCCGCACCCGGCGGTTGGCCTTCACCCGCACGAGCTGCTGGACCAAGGCGGGGCGCGCCTGGATGAATTGTTCACGGGGGAGCAGCTCGTCGAAGGACACCGGGCGCATCGGGGCTCCAGACCATGAGGGTTCTTCGGGCGGACGGAGGTGGGAGGGGCGATCGACACACCTCCCACACCCAGAGCTCAACGAATCAGAGGGTGTCGAGGGCCTTCTGGAAGCGGCCAGCGTGGCTGCGCTCGGCGCGGGCCAAGGTCTCAAACCAGTCGGCGATCTCGGCGAAGCCCTCGTCGCGCGCGGTCTTGGCCATGCCCGGGTACATGTCGGTGTACTCGTGGGTCTCGCCCGCGACGGAGGCCTTGAGGTTGGCCGCGGTGTCGCCGATGGGGAGGCCCGTCGCCGGGTCGCCGACCTGCTTGAGGTAGTCGAGGTGGCCGTGCGCGTGGCCCGTCTCGCCCTCAGCGGTGTCCCGGAACAGCCCGGCGACGCTGGGCTCACCCTCGACGTCGGCGATCTTCGCGAAGTAGAGGTAGCGGCGGTTGGCCTGGGACTCGCCCGCGAAGGCGTCCTTGAGGTTCTGGTGGGTCTGGGTGCCAGCGAGGTTCGGCATGGTGAGTGGTCTCCACAGGGGATGTACAGACTATGAACGATCTGTAAACACAGGGCTTCGTTCAGAATCGTTCTAAACCCCAGATCCCCGCGCCGCAAGGGACCGGCCCTTCTTGAAAATCACTTTCAATGGGCCGGATGAGTGGGCGCCCCCGAACGTGGCTCAGCCGCCGAAGCTGTCGTCGTCGTCCAGCGCCTCGGGCTTGGCCTTCTTGTGGGGTTTGCCGGGCTTCACCGGGCGCACGCTGTTCGCCTGGGGCTTCTCTTCCCAGGTGGCGTGGACCTCCTTGCGGAAGGCCTCGAAGCGACCCTCGATGATGGACTGCCGCATCTCGTCCATGAACGCCGCGAAGAAGTGGATGTTGTGCAGGGTCGCCAAGGTGGCGCCGAGCACCTCACCGACGCGGAAGAGGTGGTGGATGTACGCCCGGGTGAAGTTGCGGCAGGTGTAGCAGCTACAGGACGTGTCGGGCGGGTACATGTCTTTGCGGAAGCGGGCGTCGGTGATGCGCATCCGGCCCTTGCGGGTGTAGAACATGCCGCTGCGCGCGTGGCGGGTCTGGATGACGCAGTCGAACATGTCGATGCCCCGGGCCACGCCCTCCACGAGATCGATGGGCTTGCCGACGCCCATGAGGTAGCGCGGGTGGTTCTGGGGCATGTGCGGCGTCGTCCAGTCGAGGACCTGGCACATCACGTCGTGGCCCTCACCGACGGAGAGGCCGCCGATGGCGTAGCCGTCGAAGCCGATCTCCTGGATCTCTTCAGCGGAGCGTTTGCGCAGGTCGGCCCAGAAGCCGCCTTGAACGATGCCGAACAGCGCCTGATCGGGGCGGGTGTGCGCGGCCTTGCTGCGCTGCTCCCAGCGGGTCGTGCGCGCGACGCTCGCCTCGGCGTAGGCGCGGTCGGTGCCATAGGCGAGGCACTCGTCGAAGACCATGGCGATGTCGGCGCCCAAGGCCATCTGAATCGCCATCGAGGTCTCGGGCGACAAGAACGTGCGCTGGCCGTCCACCTCGTAGGTGAAGGTCACGCCTTGCTCATCGACGCGCTTTTTGTCGAGGGAGAAGACCTGAAAGCCGCCGGAGTCCGTGAGGATCGGCAGGTTCACGCCCATCATCTTGTGCAGGCCGCCGTGCTTGGCGACGAGCTCCTCGCCGGGGCGCTGGTGCAGGTGGTAGGTGTTCGCCAGCAGGATCTGCGTGCCTGTGGCGGGGATGAGCGACGGCGCCAGGGTGCGGATCGCGCCTTGGGTGCCGACGGGCATGTAGACGGGGGTGCGGATGCTGCCGCGCGCGGTGGTCAGCACGCCCGCGCGCGCCGCGCCGCTGCGCGCCTCAACTTTGAACGGGAGGGACATGGTCATGCGCGCCCCCGTAACGCGCTCAGGCGCCGAGGGCGTGGGCCCATCTTCTCGCGATTTGTACGACCGCGCTGCCCGTCGCGCGGTTTGCGTTAGAATGGGGCGGTCGAGGATTAGCCCCCCGGAGTACCGCTGTCTTATGGCGAACGCACCTCCCCCCCGCCCGCAGCCGTTCCCTACGGGCATGGAGCTGTCAAAGCATTACCGCGTCGAGGCCCTGGTGCGGCTGTCCGAAGGCCGGATGTACTACCTGGTGACCGACGACCGGCCCGACCAGCCCACGCGCCGCTGCTGGGAGTGTGGCAGCGAGCAGAGCCCCCGCGCCGCCACGAGCTGCGTGAGCTGCAACGCGGACTTTGAGGCCCGCACGCAGTTCTTGATGTCCGCGCGCTGGGATCCCGCTGGCTTCGAACCTTACAAGAAGTTCTTTGAGCGGCGCCTCACCCACCCCGGCGTGCTCCAGCCCGACGACGTCTTCGTTCACAAGAACGTGCTGTGCTCCGTCGTGCGGTACCGCAACGAGTCGTTGATGCTCGACGAGGCCGCGCCGCTGCCGGCCTCCCAGGTCGTCAACATGGCCCAGCGCTTCGCCGGCCTGCTCGCGTGGCTGCACCACAACGGCGTGTCCTTGGCGCGGCTCACCCGGGCGAACGTGCTCCTGCGCCGCGAAGAGGGCCGCCTGCTCCTCTACGATCCCGACATCGCGCACCTCTACGACGGCCCCGTGCCCGAGTCCGAGCGCGGCAACGAGCTTCGTGACCTGGGTGAGCTCCTCAAGCGCTTCACCCCCGTCGAGTTCAACCCGCTCCGCGACTTCTTCGAGAAGGCTGAAGACGGGCGCTTCAAGACCCCGCTGGAGTTCGGTCGTCAGGTCGAGGGCTGGTTTGACCGCTCCGAGAACCTCAAGGCCCGCATCTCCTGCGCCGCCATGACCGACGTGGGCCTCGCCCGGGTGTTCAACGAGGACAACTGGTCTTGGGTGAGCCTCAGCGACGACGCCCAGCTCTTCGTCGTCGCCGACGGCATGGGCGGTCACGAGAGCGGCGAGGTCGCCTCCCAGGTGGCGTCTACGACCATCGGCAAGGTGGCCCGGGAACGTTTCGCCAAGGGCGAGCGGTTCACCCCCGAGCAGCTTGAGAACATCCTCGACGAGGCCTTCCAAGAGGCGAACAACACCGTCAAGGCCACGGCAGAAGAGCGCGGCAACGACATGGGCACCACCCTGGTCGCCCTGCTCATGCAAGGCAACCTCGGGCTCCTGGCGAACGTCGGCGACTCCCGGGGTTACCTGCTGCGCGACGGCACGCTCCACCAGGTGAGCCGGGATCACTCCTTGGTCTCTAAGATGGTCGAGCAGGGGCGCATCACCGCTGAAGAGGCGCGCACGCATCCCCACTCGAACATCCTCCTGCGCACCGTCGGCACCGAGCGGAACGTCGAGATCGACATCTTCCGCCTGGAGCTTGAGTCTGGGGATCTCCTGTTCCTCAACTCTGACGGGCTCTGGGGTGAGGTCGAGGACGACGAGATCGAGACGATCCTCAACCAGTACGACGACCCCCGGGTCTGCGCCCGGGAGCTCATCCGCGCCGCGCACCACGGCGGCGGCAAAGACAACGTCACCCTCATGATCGTGGCGGTCCCCTGATGGTTCATCGGCTCGGCGCAGCGCTCGTTGTCCTCGGGGCCCTCGCCGCCTGCGGTGGCCCAGCGCCAGAGCCCGCCGCCGTCCCAGGCGCCGCGTCCGCCGCCGCGCCCGCCGCCGCCGCCGCGAGCTTCCGCGCCGTCGACGTGCAGGGCCTCAAGGCCGATCTCGACGCGGGCAAGGTGCCCCTGCTCCTCGACGTGCGCACGGACGAGGAGTACGTCGCGGGCCACGTCGCCCAGACGCGGCACATCCCGCTCGACACCTTGGAGTCCCGCCTCGCCGAGCTAGAGGCCCACAAGGGCGCTGAGATCTACGTCATCTGCCAGTCCGGGCGCCGCTCCGAGCGCGCGAGCCAGCTCCTGCTCTCCAAAGGCTTCACCCCGGTGAACGTCGAGGGCGGCACCGGGGCCTGGGTGAGCGCCGGGATGCCGGTGGTTGAGGGCGCCGCGCCGAGCACGCCCTGAGCGAGGCCCTCCTGCGGGAGTCGACACGATGTCGTGGTGTACGCTGAACCTCTCGATCAAGGATGGGAGCCGCGCGCTCCACGCCGGGGACGTCATCGAGGGGGACGTCGAGGTGCAGCTCGACCGCGCCGGGCGCTGCGATGGCCTGCGCGTCGAGCTCCTGGTGCGGGCGCTCGGCAAAGGCAACACGAGCGAGCGGGTGCTTGAGCGCGCGCAGCTCTTCGTCGGGGACTGGGCGCCGGGGACGACGCTCCGTTACCCCTTCCAGATCACCGTGCCCCCGGCGCCGCCGCCGATGGAGGGCGGGCTGATGACGGTGACCCACGTCCTGCGCGCCGTCGCCGACGTGCCTTGGGCGATCGACCCCAAAGACGAGCAGCCGCTCACCCTCGCGCCCAGCCCCGCGTGGCGCTCCAACGCGGCGCGTTTGTCCCCCTACGCCGCCCACAGCGACGGCCGAAAGATCGGCAAGATGTGGTTGCCCGGGGTGTTCATCTTCATCTTCTTGTTCTTCACCTGCGCCCCGGTGGCCGTGCTGCTCGTGCCGCTGGCGCTGTTGTTGTTCTTCCCGCGCTCCCGGAACACCATCGCGGCCTGGCGCACCCCGATGGCGGCGGTGACCGTCCCGCGCCGGGTCGCCCCCGGTCAGAGCGTCCCGGTGGTGATTGAGCTCGACCGCCTCGGCCCGCCGGTCAAGGCCGTCTCCGCGACCTTGATCTGTGTGGAGCGCGCCATCTCGGGCAGCGGAAAACACCAGCGCACCACGGAGCACACCCTCTACGAAGACGCGCTCGTCCTCAGCGCCAAGGGCAAACCGACCCGCTTCGAGGGCCAAGGCGTGATGCCGGACCTGCCCTTGTGGAGCTTTGAGGGCGGCTCGTACTCGGTGGCGTGGATGATGATCGTGCGCCTGGAGTGCTCGGCGTGGCCGGACTGGATCACGGCCTGGCCCCTGAGCGTGGACCCCGCCGAGGCGCCCGCGCTGGCGGCGCCGCCCGCGGCGAAGCTCCCCACGAAGATCCCCGAGAGGCTCCCTGCGCCGGAGCCCATCGTCGCGCCGCCGCCGATCGCCGCGCCGCCGCCCGCGCCCGTCCCGGCGCCGCCGCCCGATGACGAGGCCCAGCTCGCCGCGCTCAGCCGCGCGCTCAAGGCCGCGAGCCCGCTCAACGACGAGCGCGCCGCCTTGCTCCACGGGGCCGCCACGACGCCGCTCACCTTCACCCTGCGCGCCGAGCGGGTCGAACGATCCTTCGGGCTTCACCTGCCTGAAGGCCACCGCGACGGCCGCACGGCGACGGGCGCCCTCGCCGACGGCACCCCGGTCTCGGTGAGCCTACGCGACGCCGACACCGCCGCCGCCGAGGGCAGACCCCGGGGCACGCCGCTGCGGATCACGGCGACGGTCACCGGCTGGAACACGCTCTACGACCGGGTGGAGCTGGTCGGGGCGCTCGTTTAGGCGCTGAAGGCGCTCGGGCGCCTGGGGTATCCTCTGGCCGTGAAGCCCCCGCGCCCG
>JBEAVX010000640.1:0-2675 GCA_041160755.1 Pseudomonadota bacterium | reverse complement strand
GCTGAGGCCGCTCCGGCCGAGGCCGCTCCCGAGGCTCCCGCCGAGGCTCCCGCCGAGGGCGGCCAGTAAGCCCCTTCGGGGTCTTCAAAAACGCTCGCTCTGGGGCTCCCCGGGGCGAGCGTTCTTGTTTATTGGCTCGCCGCTGGCTCAGCCGACCGGGGTCCGCATCGTCACCAGCTCCTCGGCGGCGGTGGGGTGAATGCCCAGGGTGCTGTCCAGCATGGCCTTCGTGGCGCCCATACGCAGCGCGACGGCGAAACCCTGCACGATCTCCCCGGCGTCGGGGTGCACGACGTGTACGCCGAGCACACGCTGGCTCGCCCGGTCCACGATGAGCTTCATCAGGCTCTTGGAGGTCCGGTCCGTCATGGTGAGCTTCATCGGGCGGAAGGTCGAGCGGTACACGTCGATGGCCCCAAACCGCGCCCGGGCCGCGTCCTCGGTGAGCCCGACGGTGCCGACGTTGGGGTTGGAGAACACCGCGCTTGGGATGTGCTCGTAGTCCATCTCGGTCTCTAAGCCGCCGAACAGTCGCCGCGCGACGGCCATGCCTTCGGCGAGGGCCACCGGGGTCAAGGCGACGCGGTTGATCACGTCGCCGACGGCCCAGATCGAGGGCACCGTCGAACGAAACTGCCCGTTCACCACCACGCCGCCGCGCTCGTCGAGCACCACGCCCTGCTCCCGAAGGCCTAGACATTCGGTGTTGGGCGCGCGGCCGATGGCGGCGACGAGCGCGTCGAGCGCCAAGGTCTGCCCGTCGTCTAAGGTCACCGCGAGGACGCCGTCGTCGAGGCGATCGACGCGGGTGACGGATCGGCCCATGTGCAGGTTTGCCCCGGCCAGGCGCAGCTCATCAGCGAGGTGGGAGCGCACGTCCTGATCAAAGCCACGAAGGGGCAGGGCGTCGTGGTGAATGAGGTGAACCTCGGCGCCTAAGCCTTGGAAGATCCCCAAGAACTCGACGCCGATGTAGCCGCCGCCGATGAGGCCGACTCGGCGGGGAAGGGCGGGCAGGCGGAAGAGATCGTCGGAGACCAGCACATGCTCGGCGCCGGGGAAGCTCGGGCGTTTGGGTTTGCCGCCGACCGCCACGAGCAGGTGTTTGCCACCCCGCAGACTCACCGAGCCGTCCGGGTGGGTGATCTCCACCTCGTGCGGGCCGACGACCCGGGCCGTGCCCCGCAGGATGGTGACCCCGGCGTTCACCAACATCCGCTCATAGATGCTGTTCAGTCGGGCGATCTCTTGATCTTTGCGCCGAATGAGCTTGCCCCAGTCGTGGGTGGGCTCCTGAACGTCCCAGCCGTAGTCCCGTGCGTCACGCCACTCTTCAGCGAAGTGCGCGGCGTAGACCATGAGCTTCTTGGGCACACAGCCAAGGTTCACGCAGGTTCCGCCCAGCGGCGCCTGCTCGATCACCGAGACCTTCGCGCCCAGAGAGGCCGCGATGCGGCTCGCGCGCACCCCGCCCGAGCCCGCGCCGATCACGATGAGGTCGTCTTGGAAGTCCATGGAGGCTCCTGTGGGCAACGTTGGTGTGGTGACCTCGTATCCGGGGCCACGCCAGGCGGCGATTCAGCGTGGTAGAACGGCGGGATGCCAACGCTCCCAACCGCCGTCTCTCTCCGCGCCGTGATCTCCGGCGTCGTGCTCGCCGTGCTGCTCTGCGCGGTGAACTCCTACCTCACGCTCTCGTTTGGGGTGATCGAGGAGGGGCCCACCATCGCCGCCCTGTTCTTCTTCACGTTCTTTTTCTTGTCCACCCGCAAGATCACCTCCACGGAGATGGTCATGGTGGCGACGATGGGGAGCGCGGGCGGAAGTCTCGGCTTTATCTCCAACTTTTTCGCCGCCCGGGTGATGGTCGGCGAGCCGATGATGTTCTGGGAGATGGTGAGCTTCTCCACGGTGACGAGCCTTCTGGGCATGTGTTTTGTCATCCCCCTGCGTGAGCTGCTCATCGTGCGGGAGAACCTCCCCTGGCCTGGAAGTCGGGCGACGGAGGGCGTGATCCGCGCCTTGGTCGAGGACGGCGACCCCCAGCAGCCCAAGATCCTTCTCGTCACCGTCGCGGTCGCGATGGCGGCGGTGCTGTTGAACAACGACGGCGGGTTTGGGCTCCTGCCCGCGGAGACCCACCTCAACATCCTGGGGCTCGGAGCCTACGGCGCGGCCATCGCCTGGGCGCCGTTCGCCATCGGCGGCGCGTACTTCATGGGCTGGCGCACCTGCGTCGGCTTCTTGGTGGGTGGCCTTCTGCTCTTTGGCTTCGCGCCCTTCGCCGAGAACCCCGCCGCGCCGCAGAGGTATGTGTGGCCGGGCATCGGCTTCCTCGTCGCCTCGGGGCTCACGGGGCTGGCGCTTCAGGGGCGGGTGGTGCTCTCGGCGCTCACGTCGATCCTCAAGCTCGGCGGCGGGGACGGCGAGGCCGATGAAGACGCGGTCCTGAGCCCCCGGGCGTTTAAGATCCTCCTCGCCCTGGCCGTGCTCGTCACCGGGGCGTACGCGGGCTTGGGCCTCGATCTGAACGTGATCGTCGTGGTCGGTCTCATCGTGGTCGGCGGCCTGGTGCAGAACGTCATCGCCACCCGGGCCGCGGCGCAGACGGCGTTTAACCCCGCCCGGGTGATGGGCATCTTGCTCCAAGGCGTGAGCGCGGCGGCGGGGGCCGT
>JBEAVX010000610.1:0-2879 GCA_041160755.1 Pseudomonadota bacterium | reverse complement strand
GACCACGACCCCGTGTTCACCGAGACCATCGAGGCCTGCGCGGCGGCGCTGCGGCCGTTCGTGGGCTGGTCCTTGCGAGAGGCGCTCCTCACCGACGACGACGCCTTCTTGGACCGCGTCGACGTGGTGCAGCCGACGCTGTTCGCCATGAACGTGGCCTTGGCGGCGATGTGGCGGGCGCGGGGGCTGAGGCCCGGCGCGGTGATGGGGCACAGCCAGGGGGAGGTCGCGGCGGCCGTGGTCGCCGGGGCCTTGAGCGTCGCCGACGGCGCCTTGATCTCGGCGCGGCGCGGCGCGGCCTTGGTGCGGTTGGAGGGCCGGGGCGCCATGGCGGCGGTGGAGCTCGGCGAGGCGGCCCTTGGCGGCTGGCTCTCGGCCTGGGGCGGGCGTCTGGTCATCGCGGCGGTGAACAGCCCGACGAGCTGTGTGGTCTCCGGGCCGCCTGAGGACATCGACGGCCTCGTACAGACCCTCGGCGACGCCAAGGTCTTCGCCCGGCGCGCCCGGGTGACCTACGCCTCCCACGGCCCCCAGGTGGAGGCGCTCCACGACGAGCTGACCCGGGCCTTGGCCGGGCTGCGACCCCGGGCGGCGACCCTGCCGATCTGCTCCACGGTGACCGGGGGCTGGGTCCACGGCGAGGCCCTGGACGCGGCGTACTGGGTGACCAACCTGCGCGCCCCGGTGCGGCTCCTGGAGAGCACGCGGCGGCTGGTTCAGGACGGCTTCGGCTTCTTCGTCGAGGTGAGCCCCCACCCGGTGCTCACCCAAGCCCTGCAGAGCACGGCCCGCGCCGAGGGCCCAGAGGCCGTCGTGGTGCCCACCCTACGCCGGGACGACGGCGGCCCGGCGCGGGTGACCTTGGGCCTCGGCGCCTTGTGGACCCAAGGCCTCCCCGTGGCCTGGGCCGAGGGCCTGCCCCCGGCGCCGCGGGTCTCTTTGCCGACCTACCCCTTCACCCACGAGCGCCACTGGATCGAGGCGAAGCCTATGGGCGGGGCCGTGGCGCCGGGGCCGCACCCTTGGCTCGGGCCCGCCCAGACCACGCCGGAGTCCCCCACGACCACCCGGTTTGAGGTGCGGCTGAGCCCTCGCCAGGTCTCGTGGCTCCTCGATCACCGCGTCGAGCAGGCCACGATCTTGCCGACGACGGCGTTCATTGAGCTGCTCCGCGCGGCGCTGCACGCCCAGTCCGGCGGCGCCCTCACCACCTTGGCCGAGCTGACGCTGCACCACGCCTTGCCCCTGAGCGCTGACGCCCCTCGGCTCTCGCTGACGGTGGCCCCCCGAGGGCGCGGCGTGTGGCTCACGCTGCACGAGGCCGTGGGCGAGGGCTGGCGCCTGCTCGCCACGGCGCGAGGGGTCGCCGATGAGGCGCCGACGCCGCCCGAGGCCCCGGCCGCGCCGCCAGAGCACGATCGGGTTGTGTTCTACAAGGCCCTCCACGACGCCGGGCTGGGCTATGGCCCCGCGTTTCAGGGCGTGATCGGCGCCCAGCGTGACGGCGACCGCGCGCTGGGCCTCGTCCGCCTGCCCGAGACCGCCGGGAGCGCCCGGGGGCTCCTCACCCACCCGGCCCTGCTCGACGCCTGCTTACAAACCCTGACGCTCCTCCGGGATCCTGACGCGCCGCTCATGGTGCCGACGGGGGTGCAGCGGGCGCGGTTCGGGCCGAGCCCGGCGGAGGGCGCGCTTCGGGTGGAGGCCCGGCGGCGGGCGTCGCCGAGCGGTGAGCCCGTGGCGGATCTCTGGGTGTGGGACCGCCTCGGCGCCTGGGTCGCCGCGCTGGAGGGCGTCGCGCTGCGCCCGGTCGCCGGGCCCAAGGACGCCCTCGACGGCGTGATGCTGAGCGTCGTCTGGGAGGCGCTGGAGGCGCCGCCTCCGCCGAGCGCGGCGCCGGGGCGGTTCGTGCTCGTGGCGGGCGGGAGCGAATCGACGGACGTCGCCGCCCGGCTCGGGGCGAACCTCAGCGCCGCTGGGGCCGAGGTGATCGCGCTCACCGGGCTCAACCCTGAAGATCCTGACGCGCTGAGCCAACTCCTGACGCCGCACCTCAACGGGGCCCAGGCCGTCGTGAACCTCTTCGCGCTGGACGCCGAGGAGCCTGAAGACCTCACCGACGAGCAGGTTCACACCGTGGGCCGGGCAGGCTGGGCCGGGGCGGTTCATCTGGCGCAGCGGCTCTCGCAAGAGCTCTCGTCGCCGCCGAGGCTGATCACCCTCACCCACGGCGCCGCGCCTGGGCTCCCCGAGGACGGCCCGCCGCGCCTGGGCGGGGTCATGGCCTGGGCGGCGATGGGCACGATCCGGGTGGAGCTGCCCCGCCTGCGGCCCGCCCGCATCGACCTGGGATCTCCGCGCCGCGACGACACCCTCGGCGCCTTGACCCTCTGTGCGCTGGCTGAGCGCGACGAGGACACCCTCGCGCTCCGGGAGGGCCGCGTCTTCACCGCCCGGCTCGTGCGGGGTGGCCTGCCGACGGGCGCCCCTCCGCCCGTGGACGGCGCGGGCTCGCCGTTCGGTGTGGAGCGCCTCGACGGCGTGTTGCGACTCGTGTCCTTCCCCGACCCGACCGCAGGGCCGGGACAGGTGGTGGTTCAGGTGTTGGCCGCAAACGTCAGCGATCTGGCGTCGTGTTCAGAGAGTGGGTCGCCCGGCGGGGTCTGCGCCGGGGTGACCGCGCGGGGCGAGGCCGTCGTCGCGGTCTGTCCTGACGGCGGCGCGCTGGCCAGCGTCGCCCTCGCCGACGCGCGCCTCGTCGTGCCGCGGCCTGACGGGCTGAGCCCGGAGCAGGCCGTGGCGAGCCTCGCGCCGTTCTGTGGGGTGTGGCTGGCGCTGGTGGACGCCGCGCGGGTCGCCCCCGGCGAGCGGGTGTGGGC
>JBEAVX010000566.1:0-10361 GCA_041160755.1 Pseudomonadota bacterium | reverse complement strand
CACCACCCATGACGCTTACCCCCACCTCGCCGCCTTCACCCGCCTCGCCCCCGCCGCCCAACAAGACGCGCTCTGGGCCGAGGTGGGCCGCGCCGCCGCGCCGTTCTTGGCCCAAGACGCGCCGCGCTGGCTGTCTACGGCGGGTCTGGGCGTGTCGTGGCTGCATGTTCGTCTGGACACGCGGCCCAAGTATTACCGGAGCGTTGAGCTTCGGCGGTGGCCGCTGGCGTAGCCTGAGGGGCCTTCACCGCCGTATACTCCCCCGCCAAGCCTCGGGAGCCTTATGCGTCGTGTCGCCCTCGCCCTCGGTGTCCTCGTCCTCGCCCTCGTCGTCGCCTTGGGCGTCGGCGTCGCCACCACGCCCTCCCGGCAGCCCGTCGTGGCCCCGGCCACGGAGAACGTCGACGCCGAGGCCATGACCCGGCACCTCGCCGAGGCCATCCGTTTCCAGACCGTGAGCGCCGCCCGGGCTGAAGACCTCAACCACGAGGCGCTCAGCGGCCTCATCGCCTGGATGGAGACGACCTACCCCCGAACCCACACCCAGCTCACCCGCGAGGTCGTCGCCGGGTACTCCTTGCTCTACACCTGGCCCGGGTCCGACCCCTCCCTGCCGCCGATTCTGCTGATGTCCCACATGGACGTCGTGCCCGTCGAGAACGAGGCCGAGTGGACCCACCCGCCCTTCGACGGCGTGATCGCCGACGGCGCCTTGTGGGGCCGGGGCGCCATGGACGACAAGAGCGGCGTGGTGGGCATCCTGGAGGCCGTCGAGGGGCTTCTGGCCGAGGGCTTTGTGCCCAAACGAACGGTTTACCTGAGCTTCGGCCACGACGAGGAGACCTTGGGCGAGGGCAGCCTCGCCGCTGCGGCGCTCCTTCGGGCGCGTGGGGTGCGCCTCTCGTGGGTGCTCGACGAGGGCATGGTGATCACCGACGGCATCATCGCCGGGGTGAAGTCCCCGGCGGCGCTCATCGGCGTCGGCGAGCGCGGCTACCTCAGCGTGCGCATCGAGGCGGCGGACGAGGGCGGGCACTCCTCGATGCCCCCGCCGACGACGGCCGCCGGGCGTGTGGCCCGGGCCGTGGCGCGGCTTGAGGCCGATCCTTTCCCGGCGGGCCTCGACGGCCCGGCGTCATCCCTCTTCGCTTGGCTCGCCCCCGAGATGCGCCAGCCCCTGCGCACGGTGTTCTCGAACCTCTGGCTGTTCCGCCCCGTCGTGATCTCCCAGATGACCCAGAAGCCGAGCACGAACGCCTTGGCCCGCACCACCCAGGCCGTGACGATGCTCTCCGGCAGCCTACAAGACAACGTGCTGCCCCAGCGCGCCTGGGCCGTGGTCAACCTGCGCCTGCACCCCCGGGACACCCAGGCGAGCGCCCTGGCCCGGCTGGCCGAGGTCATCGACGATGAGACGATCACGCTCAGCCCCTACCCGAGCGGCCTCAACGGCGAGCCGAGCCCGATCTCCCGGGACGTCGGCGCCCCGGGCTTTGACACGATCACCGGGGCCATCCGCGCGCTGCGCCCTGACGTGGTCGTCGCCCCGGGGCTCACCGTCGGCGCCACCGACGCCCGGCGCTTCGTGGACCTCGCTGAGGACGTCTACCGCTTCATGCCCCTGCAGCTCACCGAGCCCGAGCGCGCCGCGATTCATGGCACCGACGAGCGGGTGAAGCTCGACAACCTCGCCTTGTTCCCGGCGTTTTATCGCCAGGTGATCCGCCGAGGCGCCGGGGACTAGCCCTCGTCGTCGTCGTCGCCCTCGACGGCGTGACCGGCGGCGGCCTCTTCTCTCAAGGTGTTGAGGCGATCCCGGGCGGCGTCCGCGCAGACGTTCTGGGGGAAGCCCCGGCTGGCCAGAAACCGCGCCAGCTTCGCCCAGGCCTGGGGATCGTCGGGCTTCACGCGGCGGCGGGAGAGGAGCGCGTCGGCCCGGGCGCGCCAGTCGTGGCCTTGCTCGTCGAGGTTCGTGAGCGCGGCCTTGGCGTCGGCCGAGGAGAGCTTTCGGCGCTCGACGAGGGTCTGCATGACCTTGCGGGGCCCGTAGCCCCGACCTTTGGCCAAGGATTCGGTCATGTTCTGCGCGGTGCGGGCGTCGTTGAGCCAGCCGCGCTCGACCAGGGCGGCGATGGCCTCGTCGGTCTCGGCGACGCTGTGCCCCCGCTGGAGGAGCTTCTCGCGGAGCTCCTTCTGGCCGTGATCACGCCGGGCGAGGTGGCCGAGGGCCTGGTTCCAGGCGTTCATCGTCGGCGGCTTCTGGGGCGGGCGGAAGGACATCGCTAAACCGGCGCTCCAAAACGACAAGAGGCGCGTCGGGGTGTGCCCAGACGCGCCTCATGTGCGGCGGCGGAGGAGACTACTTGACCTCACGGTGCAGCGTGTGCTTCCGCTCAAAGCGGCAGTACTTGCTGAACTCGATGCGGCCCGGGGTCTTCTTCTTGTTCTTGGTGGTCGGGTAGCGGGAGACGCCAGGGACCTCAGACTCGCGGCAGGTGGTGCACTCGAGCTGAATCTTGACGCGACCCTTGGAAGACTTCTTCCCCATGGGGGCCTCCTCCTCGGAGAGATGAACGGTGCTGATGACGGGGTGATCGGCGTCGCCGACCGGGAACACGAACCGTCCGCCTTTATTGATGAGCCGGGCCCGTGTCAACCCCCGGATCCTCCCCTGGGCGGTGATCTGCGCCGCTCGTTCGCTGAAGACCCCGCGCGAGGCCCCGCTTGGGTTAGTCTCTGGTCTTGTGCTGAGCCGAATCGCCAACTCCTGCGCCGTCCGCTGCGTGCTCTTGGGCGTCCTCGCCTCGGGAGCCGGCGCGGCGGCCGTCGCGGCCGAAGGAGACGACGAGGGCGGCGGCGGTGGGCCGCTTCAAGAGCGCCGCGACCGCCGCGAGGCCGCCGATCGCCAGCGCCGCGAGGACGATCAGGCCCTCGCGCCGCCCCCCGTCGTCGCCGACGTTCACTTCGAGATCGTCGATGACGGGCGCTTCCCCGTCGTGCAGCGGCTCAAGCGGGTGGCGAACGGGCGCGGCGACAACACCGTGCGCACGGCGATGGCCCAAGACGAGACGACGGGCCTCCCGTCGATGCCGTTCATTCGCCTGTTCTCCGAGCATCCCCCCCTCGACATCGAGCGGCTCGACGAAGAGGGCCTCGCGGTGGAGCTCTGGTACGCCCACAACGGCTACTTTGACGCGCGGGTGATGGGCTGGGAGGTCGAGACCCTCCGGGAGGCCCGGCCGCTCACCTGGATGCCCCACCACTGGACGCTCGACTGGCTGCGTCGCCCCGAGGCCGTGCGGCTCACGGGGTACGTCGAGGAGGGCCCGGCGGTCACCCTGCGGGACATCACGATCACCGGCTTGGAGGAGCAAGGTCGCCCGCTGCAGATCAAGGTGGAGCGCTCCGTCGATGACCTCAAGGGGGACACCTTCACCTTAAGCGCGCCGTATGACCTCGCGGCGCTCATCGAGGACCTGCTGCAAGAGCAGTCCTACGCCCGGGCCGAGGCCGAGGTGCAGGTCGAGGTCTACCCAGAGCTCGGCGTGGCCGACGTGCGCATCGTGGCCACGCCTGGCCCCTTCTGCCGCTTTGGGGAGGTCACCCTCACCGGCAACGTCGCCGTCGATCCCGCGCTCATCGAGGAGCACATCAAGGTCGAAGAGGGCAAGGCCTGGTCCCCCCAAGACCTCAAGGACACCCAGACCGCGCTGTTTAACCTCGGCACCTTCGCCGTCGTGCAGGCCTTGCCCGACCTCACCGTCCCGTCGAACACCATCCCCGTCGAGGTGCGCGTCACCGAGTCCCGCTTTCGGCGCGCCCGGTTCGGCGGCGGCTTCTCGTTCGAGAGCAACAGCGCCGAGCTGCGCGCCCGCTCCACCTTCTCCCACACGAACCTCGGCGGGCGGCTCATCCGTCTGGAGGCCGAGGCCGAGGGCGGCGTCAAGGCCTTCACCCAGAACGGCCAGGCGAGCGCCTTCACCCTGGTGAGCGCCACCCGGGGGCTCTTTGAGGACCGCACCGAGGCCCTCGACTCGGTGACCGCCGCCACGAGCACCCGCTTTGAGGGCGGCCCCGTCGCCTCGCTCTCCAGCTCCCTCGTGGTCCCTTACTTCTTGGGCCAGCCCGCGCTCACGCTCACGCCCAAGGCCTCCCTGGTGCTCGACCGCGACGTCGGGCAGGTCACCCGCAGCCTCCAGGTGGCCCCGGCGCTCACCTGGCGCGCCACCCGTTACCTCTCGTTCACGCCGAGCCTCAACGCCGAGCGCTGGAACACGGCGCTTGAGTTCATCGACGAGGACAGCCCCCAGCTCAGCGAGAAGGATCGCGACTACACCCTCGTGTATTGGCGAATGCAGGCCACCTTGGACCACCGCGACCACCCGGTCTACACCCGGCGCGGCTACTACGCCCAGCTCGCGGTGAGCGACGCCGGTCGCTCGGTGCTCCCAGGCCTCACCTTTAGCAAGGCCGAGGTGGACCTCCGCGCCTACACCACGGTGATGCGGCCCACCCGCGCCACCTTGGCCACCCGGGTCGCCGCGCGGGTCGCCGTGCCGTGGGGGAGCGACCCAGACCTCTCGTTTGTGCCCTACAACGAGCTGTACTTCATGGGCGGTCCGGACACCGTGCGCGGCTGGGCGGCGGACTACATGTCGAGCCGGGCCTGCTTCACCCGCAGCGGTGACGACATCGACGGCGACGGCGTCGCCGACGGCCCGCTCACCGACACCGACTGCTACACCGTGAGCCCCGACGAGCCCTCGTTGGAGGTGTACCCCAAGGGCAGCCAGGCCGTGCTGTTCGGCACCGTCGAGTACCGCATCTCCGGGCCGTTCTCCATCGACTACGCCGCCTTCTTTGACGTGGGCAGCTTCATCCCCGACCTCAACGAGCCGGATCTCAACCCCTTCAAGCACATCTACCCCTCCGTCGGCGTCGGGATGCGGTATCGCAGCCCCATCGGGCCCCTGCGCCTGGACGTGGGCTATCGCCTCGTGAAGCCGACGGGCCAGTTCGCCGCCGATCGCCGCTGGGGGCTTCATCTGGCGTTTCAGGAGGCGTTCTGATGCCCGCGCCGGGGTCTGCACGCCGCTGGATCGGGCGGGGCCTGGGCGCCTTGGTGGCCTTGCCGTTGGGCCTGGGCGGCGCGGGCGTGTTTTACCTGCGCACCCCGGCGGGCAACGAGCTGATCCGCACCCAGACGGAGTCGTTCGTCACCAGCATCATGGGAGAGGGGAAACTGACCATCGGTCAGTTAAGCACGGACCTCTTCACCCGGGTCGAGGTCGGCGCGGTGACGCTCACCGACGGCGCGGGCCGGGAGGTGATCGCCCTCGACGTCGTGCGGGCCGAGATTGGCCTCTGGCCGCTGCTCAAGCGCAGGGCGATCCTCGTGCGCTCC
The DNA here is from genome assembly GCA_041160755.1 of Pseudomonadota bacterium. Lineage (GTDB taxonomy): Bacteria > Myxococcota_A > UBA796 > UBA796 > CAJQPC01 > JADKFE01. The sequence goes on along the minus strand of JBEAVX010000566.1, from coordinate 4,957 downwards.
TTGGACGTGAACGGCGCGCGGGTGGACCTCCAGGTGGATGAGGCGGGGGTGCTGGACCTCAGCCGAATGTTCCCCAGCGATCCCGACGCGCCGGACGAGCCTTGGGGTGGCCTGCCCGTGGAGCTCATCGTCGAGCGGGTGAGCCTACGCGGCGTCTCGGTCGCCTATGACGACGGCGAGACCCGCTACGCCGTAGACCCCATCGCCCTGGACCTGGCCGGGAACGCCGTTCACAAGCGCCTTCAGCTCACCGAGCTTCAAGCGAGCGCCGAGCTTTTGGCCCCCGCCGCCGGGCCGTTGACCCTCGCGGGGCGGCTCACCTGGGACGACGGCGACCTGGACCTCAGCGCCCTGCACCTCACCGTGGCCGGCTCGTCGGTCGAGGTGAGCGGCGAGGCGGACGCGCTGTTGGAGGAGACCCCGAGCCTCGACCTCACGGTCAACGCCACGCGCCTGGATCTGGACGCCTTGGAGGTGCTCACCGGGGATCTCGGCCTCTCGGGCGCCCTGGGCGCGTCGCTGCGGGTCGAGGGCGCGCTGGACTCTCTGGGCGTGAAGGGCGGGCTCCAGGCGCCCGTGGGGGAGGCCGTCGTAGACGTCGTGCTGAACGTGTCGGACCCGCGCCTGCCCTGGTCGGGGGTGGTGTCTACGACAGGCCTGGACGTGGGCTCGTTCGTGGACGCGGTCACGGAGACGACGGTGCTCACGGCGGAGGTGCGGGGCTCCGGCGCGGGCCTCTCCTGGCCCGACGATCTCACCGCCGAGGCCACGGTGTCCCTCGCCGACGCCGTCGCCTGGGGCTACGCCGTGCCCGAGGCCCAGGCGACGGTGTCCCTCAAGAACGGCCGGGCGACGCTCACCGGCGTGCGCTACGCGACGGACTGGGGCGTCGCGACGGGGCGCGGCTGGATCGGCGAGACCAACCTCGATCTCGACCTGGACTTTAGCGTCTGGCGCCTGAGCGGCCTGGAGGCCCTCGACGTCACCGACCTCGCCGGAGACGCCCGGGGCCGGGGCCGCCTGCGGGTGGACTGGGGCGGTGAGGACGCCGAGGTCGACTTCGACGGCGCGCTCCAGGGGCGCTCCTTGGCCTACGCCCAAGACGTCGTGATGGGCCTGTGGTCGTCCCCGGACGTCGTCGTGCGGTACGACGGCTCAGGCACCCACGTCGAGGGCACCCTAGACGCCGAGGCCGTCTCTTCGACGGGCATGGACGTCGCCTTGCTCTCTGGCCCCTACGTCGTCGATGTCGCCCCAGACGGCGCCGTCGAGGTCAACGTCGAGGCCCACGGCGAGGGCCTGGCCTATGACGTGCTCACCGTAGACCTCGTCGATGGGCTGGTCGACCTGCGCTACGCCGAGGAGCGTCTGGAGCTCACGGGCAGCTTCGGCGTCGAGGGCGCGCGTTACCCGCCGATCTCCGGCGAAAAAGGCACGATGGCCTTGGGCATCTCGGGCGACGCGCTGACGATTGATCTGCGCTTGCGCGATGGAGAGACCCCGGCGGTGATCGCCGTCGGCGGCGGGGATCTGGCGACGGACGTGTGGGCGTTTGAGCAGATTTATGTCGGGGATCTCGGCGGCGTGGCCTGGACCTCGACCCAGACCGCGCGGTTTACCCTCACCGACGGCGGCGTGAAGGACGCGGACGTCGCGCTGACGAGCGACGCCGGGCGTGTTCGGGCGACGGGCCAGCTCGGCACGACGGGGCCCTTGGACGGCGCCGTTCACGCCGAGGGCCTGAGCCTGGCGTGGGTGGCCACCTTGGCGCCGGAGAGCCTCGCCGGGTGGACGGGCCTCGTCAACCTCGACGTCATCTTGAAGGGGGACGCCGCGGCGCCGACGATGCTCTTGGGCGGCTCGGTGAAGGGCCTGGGCGTGCCCGACCAGGTCGCCGGGGTGAACGCCCGCTTTGACGCGAGCACCGAGGGCGACGCCCTGCGCCTCAACGCCCAGCTCGCCGACCGGGAGGGCGCCTTGGTGACCCTCGCGGGGGTGCTGCCGGTCAAGCTCGACCTCGCGAGCCCGGCGCTCTTGCCCGAAGGCGCCACCGAGGGCCGGATCACGCTCCTGCCGACGGGGCTGGAGCGCCTCGCCCGGGCCCTCCCCGTGGTGGGAGAGCTCCCTGAAGGCCGTGGCAGCGCGGAGCTTGGCTGGCGAGGCACCCCCTTGGCCCCGGTGACCGACCTCCGCGCCGGGCTGCACATCCCCACCGGCGAGACGCAGGAGTGGCTGCGGGTGGACCTCAACGTCCACCAAGACGGCGACTCCTTGACCACCCGCGCCGAGGTGTACGAGCGCGGCCAGCGCCGGGTGGAGCTCGACGGCGAGGCCCAGGCGGCGGTGGGCGCCTTCACCCGGGCGCTGTTCGCCGATGGCCCCGAGGTGAACACCGACGATCTGGACGGCATGGTCTCCAGCTTCTCCGCGCGTGTGGTGCCGGTGCGGGTGCCGATGGAGGCCCTGAGCCTGTTCGTCGAGCTGCCCGACGAGCTGCGCGGCTTCTTGAGCGGCGGCCTCGTGGTCTCTGGGCGGCCCTCGTCGCCGAACGTCGAGGGCGCGCTCTTGCTCATCGAGGGCGGCCTGGGCGAGCTGGAGATCAGCCCGGCGATCATGTCGCTCTCCCCGGTCGAGGGCGGGTACTCGTTGTTGGTCACCGCCGGGTTCATCGACCCGAGCCTGCCCCCCGAGGAGGGCGCCACCGACGTCACCTTGGCGGGGTTCGTGCCGTTCGCGCTCGACGCGGCCTCGGGCTTCGACATGGACGCCCAGCTCGCCCGGGACGGCCTCGACCTCACCGTGAGCGGCGCGGGGCTGCCCGTCGCCGCCCTGCGCGCCTTGGACCCGGCGATCTTGCGGGGCCGTGGCGCGCTGCAGGTCAACGGCGAGGTCAAGGGCAGCCTCACCGCGCCCAAACCCGACGTGACCCTCACCTTAGACGGCGCGAGCCTCGTCTACCGCGACCTCAAGCTCGACGTGCAAGACCTGCACCTCGACGCCCAGCTCACCGCCGAGGCCCTCACCTTGCGGGAGGTGCGGGCGCGCATCTCCCCGGCGGACGACGGCGCGACCGGGGCGGCCAACGCGCTCTTGGCCACCGGAGATCGCCCGGCGAGCGAGGGCTGCGCCGCTGGGCTCACCCGCCCCGACCCCACGACGGGCGCGGCCCGAAAGAGCCCGGTGCCCCTAGAGGCCCCGCTCTCCCCGGGGGAGCTCTACGCCGCGGGCACGGTGCAGCTCGTCCAGCTCAGCCCGGGGGAGGTGGACCTCCAGGTCTGCGGCAACAAGGTCTGGGTGAGCGCCACCCGCGACGAGCGCATCCAGGTCACCACGGATCTTGGGCTCTCCGGGCCGTACCCGAATCTGCTCCTGCGCGGATCCCTACGCTCAGACACCATGTCGATGCGGTTTGACGAGGCCGACTTCTTCGAGGCCGGGGCGCTGCAGCTCGATCCGGCCTTGGTCGTGGTGCGTGGGCTCTCCGAGGACGCGGACGACGAGGTCGTCAGCCTCTCCGTCGCCGCGCCGGACGGTGGGGAGGCGACCAACGACGACCCCACCGCGCCCATCGGCGTCACGGAGCTCGTCGGGGAGGAGGTCGTCGCCGCCGCCGTCACGACCGTCGCCCCCACGGCCGAGCCGAGCTTCTATGAGCTGTGGGACATCCGGCTCAACGTCGATCTCAACCGGCAGGCGTTCTTGGACGTCACCCTGCCGATGCTCGACGCCTACGACGCCCTGGGCCTGAGCACCATCACCCTGCAGAACAGCCAGCTCGACGGCGTGCTCGACGTGCGCATGTTCGGCCCGGAGATCGACGCGACGGGGGAGGTGACGATCCTGCGCGGCGAGGTGCTGATGATGAACAAGAGCTTCGGTCTGCAGGACGGGCTCATCGTCTTCTCGGGCCAGCCCATCGACAACCCCAACATCGAGATCATCGCCGTGCACAAGACGCAGAGCCACGGCGACATCAGCGTCAGCGTGACCCAGAGCGCCGAGGCGCCCGCGGTGAACTTCTCCTCGGACGAGGGCTACAGCATCACGAGCATCCTCAGCATCTTGCTCACCGGGCAGAGCGCTGAAGACCTCGGCGCGACGGGCTCCGGGGCGATGCAGCAGATCGGCACCTTCCTCTCTAGCCAGGCCGGGGGTGTGCTCTCCAGCAAAGCGAGCAGCGCGTCGAAGACCTCCCTCATCGACAGCCTCTCGTTTGGATCTCTGGAGGACCAGCTCTTGAGCGACATCAAGGTGGGCACCTCCGTCGGGGACCGGGGCTTCTTGGAGCTGCAGTGGAACCTCGGCGCCGCCGCTGAAGAGAACGGCGGCTCCCAGACCGAGATCTCCTTTGAGTACGCCTTCACGCGAAGGTTAGAGGGCGAGATTCACATCGGAAACGACCGATCCGCCGACGTTTATTATACGATTCGTTTCTGAGAGAGGGCACCCGACCATGAGCACACCGCAGACCTCGCCGCCCCCGTCGAGCTTGCCCACTGAAGAAGAGCTCCAGCAGCCGCCGGGGGCGCAGTTCATCGGGCTCTCGATGCTCTTCGCCAGCATGTCCATCGCGGCGACGGGGCTGCAGGTGTTTATGATCGCGTACTGGCCGCCTCCGCTGCACATCGCCGTGGGCCCGGCGATGTTGATGGCCCTCGGCGTCGTCGGCATGTGGACGGGCGCCCAGGCCTCGACGGGGGAGCACAAGCCCGTGCTGCGCGGCGTCGGCCTGGCGGTGAGCATGGCGATCATCGGCGGGCTGTGGACGCTGTACTCGCTCTATCTGGGCCTGTTCTCGCTCTTGCCGCTGGTGGCCGTGGGGCTCGTCATCAGCGCGGGGTTCTTGCTGATGTTGACCTTGCCCGCCGCCCGGCGCTACAGCCTGGCCCGGGCGCGCCTCGACGCGGCGCTTTGACGAGGCCCGGCGTCCTCGTCTAGGGCGTGGGCTTGCGCCGCC
>JBEAVX010000522.1:0-3259 GCA_041160755.1 Pseudomonadota bacterium | reverse complement strand
CTCAGGGGGTGGCGGGCCCCGACGGGGTGCCGTCGGCCCCGCCACCCCCTGAGACGGCGCCCGCGCCCGCTCCTCAAGCCCTCTGAGCGTGGAGATCACGCTGTTCACCCGCCCCTCCCCCGCCGCGCTTGTGCTGCTCACCCTCACCTTCGCCGCCTGCGGAGACAAAGACGTCCCCAGCGACGACAGCGCCTCGACGCTCCCCTGCTCCACGTCGGTGCCCGGCCTCATCTTGCCCGATGGGGATCTGAGCGGCGACGTGCCGTTGACGCTGAACCTCAGCTCCCCGGACGAGACGACGGCGACGGTCACCGTGGAGTGGTCCCTGGACGGCGAGAGCTGGGCGCCCGCCACGGTCTCCGGGTCGCTCAGCGATCTGCCCGTGAGCCCCGAGGGCTCGCCCACGGACCTCGTGTGGGACAGCGTCGCGGATCTGGGCTACGCCGCCGTCGAGGGTCTGCAGCTCAAGGTCGTGGCGACGTCAGCCTGCGGCGTGTGGCCCAAGAACATCGTCACCGGCCTGACTGTGCGCAATGAGGAGGTCACCCCGCCGACCTGCACCATCGGCCTCACGACCCCGGCGAACCCCAGCGACGGCGTGATCACCGTGGCCTACACCACGACCCACCCCGAGTCCGCGCCGGTGGACGTGCGCCTGAGCTTCTCCACCGACGGCGGGGCCGCGTTCACCGCGGCGGATCTCAAGTCCGGCGACTGTGACGGCGACGGCGCCAGCGACGGCCTCAAAGGCGTGAGCACGAGCCCCGAAGGCACCGCGCACTGCTTGGCCTGGGACACCGAGGCCCGCATCACCACCGATCAAGAGGTCGTCCTGAAGATCGAGTGCCTCAACGGCGGCAGCTCGACCTTGGAGTCCGAGGCCGTCTCCGAGGCCTTCACCGTCGCGAACGACCGCACCCCCGAGGTCGGCGAGGTGGTGGTGACCGAGGTGCTGTCGGACGCGGCCTTGACCGCCGGGCAGTACATCGAGCTTCACAACCGCACGAACCACACCCTGAACATCAACGGCCTGCTCATCGAGATCTGGAACGGCGGCCGCGACCCGGACACCACCGCCGCCCGTGGCAAACACGAGCTGAGCGTGACCTCGGGCACCATCAACGTGCCGGCCAAGGGCCTCTCGGTGATCGCGGGCAGCGACAGCCTCACGGCGAACGGCTGCCTCACCGTAGACGACGCCTGGGGCTCGGCCATCAGCCTGCGCAAGGTAGAGCACATCCGCCTCTCCTTGGGCGGCGAGGCGCTGTCCAACTTCTCGCTCAAACAAGAGGGCTTCCCGGCTGAAGAGTACGGGGTGTCCGTCGGCGCCGATCCTTCGACCTGGTCAGGGGCCGCCGTCGAGGACGCCGGGAGCTGGTGTTACCAGACCACCGCCGTGCCGATCTGCGAGGGCGTCGACGAGCTGGACCTCGCCATCGGCACGCCGGGCGAGACCAACGACGGCTGCTGAGAGGCGGCGAGGCTACGCAGCAAAGTTGTTGCGTAGTCTTCTCGGGCTTTACAACACCGCCGCTGCATCAACACGCCCAGCATTTTACGGGCGTTTGAGCGCCTCTTCGCGGGCCTCGCGGATCTCCGGTACGCTCAACGAGTCGGGGCGCCGGGCGGCGAGGGCGTCTACGGCGGCGGTGACCTCGGCGGGGATCGGCTCCCCGAGGGCCTCCAAGACGAGGAGCAGGTGCCAGGCGGCGTAGCCGGTGTACGGGTGGGTGGGGCCGCAGAGGCCCCGCTCGGTGTTGAAGGCTTGGGAGAGCGCGGCGCGGGCGCGGGGCAGGTCGCCGAGCGCGAAGGCGGCGCGGCCCAGCTCGGCGACGGCGGCGGGCGGGATGCTGTGCTCGGGGCCGAGGTCGCGCAGGCTCTCAGCGGCGAGGTCGGCGGCGAGGGGCAAGGCGGCGGCGTGATCCCCGGCGCGGCGGAGGAGCTCCACCCGGAGGATCCGCGCGTGGTGGCCATACTCGACGTTGTTGGCCTGGGCGGCCTCCCGCTCCAGCGCGCTGAGGCGAAGTTGGGCCTCCTCGACGCGGCCCAGCGACATCAGCGCCCGGATCTCGACGACCTGGGCGTTGAGCACGGTCATGTGGCCCGGCCCGAAGGCCTGGGTGAGCCCGTCCATGGCGTCACGCACACCCCGCAGGGCGCGGTGGTGGCGGGTGAGGGCCTCGTCCATGCTGGCCATGAAGAGGAACATCAGGTCCCCCATCACGCTCGCCTCGCCCTGCTCACTCAGCGCGGTGAGGCGCACGCCCTCGGCCTCGCGCCGGGCGTCCTGGAGGGCCCCGGTCTCAAAGAGCGGGCCGAGGAGGCTCATCCGCGCCAGACGCGCCTCGGCGGAGCTTCGCCCGTGAACCCGCTCGTTTCGTCTCACGAGCGCCTGGGCCAAGCTGAGGGCCTCTTCGCCCCGGTGGACCCGCATCAGGGCCTCGACGTGCGCCCCCATGATCCGCCAGGTGATCGGGTGGTCCTCGCCCAGCGCGCTGTGGGCGAGGGCGTCGAGGGCCTCAATCCGGGCCAAGGACGCGGCGTAGCGGTGCGTCCGGTGCAGCGCCCGGGCCTCCTGCATCCCGAGCTCCAGCGTGACCGGGTCGGCGGGCCCCAAGCTGGCCTCGGCTTCAGCGGCGGCGCCGGCGGCGAGGGTGTACGAGCGCGCAGAGTCCCCCCGCAGCTCCACCAACGCGGCGAGCTGGCCCCAGGCGGCCAAGGTGCGCGGGTGTGTCGGGCCGAGGGACGCGCCCAAGGCCTGAATCACCCGCGTCTGTGTTTGTTCACTCTCCTCCAGCAAGAACGCCCGCTTCTGGGCGCTGAGCAGCAAGCCCAAGGCGCTGATCGTGTTGGGCTCCGTGGGGCCCAAGGCCGCCTCCCGCGCCGAGACGAGGGCGGCCGCGGCCGCGAGGGCGACCTCGGCGGGCTCCCGCTCGACCACGAGGGTGACCCGCAGGTTCTCGCCATAGACCACCACCGGGTCGGCGTGGCCAAGGTGCTCGATGAGGATGGGCATGGCCTGAGAGAGAAGGTCGAACGCCGAGTCTTGGTCGCCGAAGGCGATGCGTGTGAACGCGAGCTGGGCGGCGGCGATGGCGGTGAAGAGGTGGTCGTCGCCGAAGGCGCGCTGGAGCTGGTGGTGGTGCAGCTCCGCCCGCGACTCGGCGGTGACCCAGTCTTTGGCGGCGATGAGGGCGTCGATGCTGCCGATCTCCGCCGCGACGGCGTCGGGGGTGGGCGGCGGCGCGGGGAGGGCCGG
>JBEAVX010000508.1:0-3495 GCA_041160755.1 Pseudomonadota bacterium | reverse complement strand
GAGCTGGTCAAACAAGGCCGCCATCGCCGTCACCGACCCGTACTCCCCGCCCACGCCGATCTCCAAGATCGGCCCCACGGGCTCCCCGGGCCCGGCCACGCGGTTGCGCAGGCTCACCTGGGCCTCGCCGGTCCCCGCCTGGCCACCTTGCTCGGTCCCGGGCATCACCTGCCAGGCCTCCAGGTAGGACCGATCCGCGAGGTTCTGCACCTCGGCGACGCGCACCGTGACGTTGCGGTCGAGCGTCTTGCCCTCACGCTCTAAGGTCGCGATGAGCGCCAACGTCGTGATCACGTCCCCGGCGAGCTCGACGCTCACGCCGGTCATGGCCAGCTCGTGCAGGCCTAGCTTGCGCAGCCCTTGGGTCACCACCCGATCGCCTTCAGGGCTCCACAACAGCGTGAACTGCTCGTAGAGCATGATCTCGGCGCCCAAGGCGTCTACGCGCAGGGCGGACCAGGCCTCGCGGCTGTACACCTCGCCCGTCGCCACGTCCTCGGGCACGCCGCCGACGGCTTCAGCGAAGGCCAGGGCCGCGCGGTTCGCCCGCTGGTTCTTCGCCTGGGCGTCGCCCATGGGGTCGATGGCGATGGAGAAGACGACCACCTCGGGGGACTCGGCGAGCACGGCGCGCTCGGCCTCGCCCAAGGTCTCGCCGTACTCGCCCAAGGCGGACGGGTCCCAGCGGCCCCAGGCATCGGCGGGGAGCACCTGCAGGCTGGCCACTGGGCGGGTCGCGGCGCGGCGGGGGAGGCGCCGGACCATCTTGAACTGGTCGTCTAAGGCGGCGCGCAGGGCGTCTACTTGGGCATCCGGGCACTCGGCGGGGCACCAGATCGCCACCGTGGCCCGGGCGTCGGGGACCACGACGGGCGGGGCGTTCTGCGCGCTGAGGGTCAGAAGCGTCGAGAGCAGAGACATCGGGGCTCCAGGTCGGACACGACAAGATAGCTCGCCAACACCCGGTTATGGGGGCGGGGACGCGGCCAAAGCGGCCACCCCGGAGCGACCATGTTCAGCGACCTGCTGTCCCCCGTAGAGCTTGAGGCCGACATCTTGGCCTTCTGGCGCGAGAACGACATCTTTGAGGAGGGCCTGCGCATCAGCCGAGGCCGCCCGGAGTGGATCTTCTACGAGGGCCCCCCCACCGCGAACGGCCTGCCCCACAACGGCCATGTGCTCACCCGGGTCATCAAGGATCTCTTCCCGCGCTACAAGACGATGCGGGGCTTCCATGTGCGGCGTAAGGCGGGCTGGGACACCCACGGCCTGCCCGTCGAGGTCGAGGTCGAGAAGACGCTCGGCATCCACGGCCGCGAGGCGATCGAGGCCTACGGGCTTGAGCCCTTCGCGCGCAAGTGCATCGACTCGGTGTTCACCTACACGAAGGAGTGGGAGGAGCTCACCGAGCGCATCGGCTTCTGGATCAACCTGGAGGACGCCTACGTCACCTACCACCGCTCCTATGTGGAGAGCGTGTGGTGGGCGCTCTCTCAGCTCTTCAAGAAGGGGCTCTTGTACCAGTCCCACAAGGTCGTCTGGTGGTGGCCCCAAGGCGGCACGGCGCTCTCGGCGGGAGAGGTCGGCCAGGGCTACAAGACCGTGGATGATCCTTCGGTGATCGTGCGGTTCCCGGTGGACGGTCAGCCGGGCGTGAGCCTGCTCGCCTGGACGACGACGCCCTGGACCCTGCCGTCGAACACCGCCATCGCCGTGGGGCCCGCGCTCGACTACGCCGTCGTGGCCTTCGGTGAGGAGCGCCTCATCGTCGCCGCCGCCTTGGTGGAGACGGTGTTTAAGGGCCACGAGGTCCAGGTGCTCTCGACGATGAAGGGTGCTTCGCTGATCGGCTGGCGCTACCAGGGCCCGTACAGCTTCGACACCCCTGTGGGCGGCGACGGCGGGCGGGTCATCGGCGGCGATTTTGTGAGCCTGGACTCCGGCACCGGCCTTGTTCACACCGCCCCGGCCTTCGGTGAGGACGACTTCCGCGTCGCGAAGCTCAACGGCGTCGGCCTCATCCAGCTCGTCGAGCCCAACGGCAACTTCTCGGCGAAGGCCGGGTGGCTGGCCGGCAAGTTCTGCAAAGACGCCGACAACGACATCATCCGCGATCTGAAGGATCGGGGGCTGTTGTTCAAGCGGGAGACCTACCGCCACGACTACCCCTTCTGCTGGCGGGCGGACTCCGACCCCCTCATCCAGTACGCCCGCCCGGCGTGGTTCATCCGCACGACGGCGCTGAACGCTGAGGCGCTGGCCAACAACCAGGCGGTGCGCTGGCTGCCCGAGCATGTGAAGGACGGCCGCTTCGGCGACTTCTTGCGCAACAACGTGGACTGGGCGCTCTCCCGCGAGCGTTTCTGGGGCACGCCGCTCAACATCTGGCGCTGCCCCGACTGTGGCGCGATGCACGCCCCGGCCTCCACGGCGGAGATCCGGGCGCTCAACCCTGACGTTTGATCCAACGGTCGACGAGCACCTCCAGGTGCATCGCCCGTGGATTGATCGGGTGACGTTGCCCTGCTCGGCCTGCGGCGGCACGATGGTCCGGGCGCCCGAGGTCATCGACTGCTGGTTTGACTCCGGCTGTATGCCCTTCGCCCAGTGGGGCTTCCCGCACCAAGGCGTCGAGGCGTTTAAGGCGAGCTTCCCCGCCGACTTCATCAGCGAGGCCGTCGACCAAACCCGCGGCTGGTTCTACTCGCTGCTGATGATCTCCACGCTCCTGTTTGACAAGGAGAGCTGCGCGGAGCTGGGTCTGGGCGATGTGGGCGAGGCGCGTCCGTACAAGACCTGCATGGTGCTCGGCCATGTGTGTGACATGGACGGCAAGAAGGAGTCCAAGTCCAAAGGCAACTACACGAGCCCCGATCTGGTGATGACCGGGCGGGTGCGGCAGCAGGTGGTGCCCGATACACGGCTCAAGCCCGGCCAGCTCGGGCTCAAAGAGGCCCAGGTGCGGGCGCTTGATCTAGGCGCTGAGGACCGCTTCACGGCGACGGGCCCCGAGGGGCAGACCCTGGCGCTGGAGGTGGTCGTCTGTGAGGTGAAGGGCAAAGACATCATGGGGATGCATCCGGACGACATCGCCGGATTGGGCCTCGTCCCCGAGCAGGACGGCGCGACGCGGGTGAACCTCAAGGCGCCCTTTGAGCCGCCGGGGGCCGACGCCTTCCGCTGGCTGTTCACCAGCTCCAACCCGCCGTGGAACAACACCCGGCTCAGCCTGCGCGCCATCCGGGAGGGCCAGCGCGACTTCTTGATGCGCCTCAAGAACGTGCACAGCTTCTTCACGATCTACGCGAAGATCGCCGGGTTTGACCCCAACGCCCCCGCCGCCCGGGCGCCGAAGGACCGTGGCCCTCTGGACCGCTGGATTCTGCATGAGCTGAACACAGTCAACGCCCAGGTGATCGCGTCGCTCGACGACTACATGCTCTATGACGCGGCGCAGGCCCTGCGCGGCTTCGTGGAGAGCCTCTCCAACTGGTA
>JBEAVX010000505.1:0-4207 GCA_041160755.1 Pseudomonadota bacterium | reverse complement strand
AAGGTCGTCGTGCCTGAAGGGGTGGTGCCGTCCATCGCCGATGTGCTGTCGCTCTACGGCGTCGAGCTGTGCTGGGTGAAGCCCAAGGCGGGCATGGTCGGCGCCATCGAGGCCGCGAGCGAGATGTCCGCCCGAGGCGAAGGCCACGCCCTGCGCCAGTTCGACAACCCGGTGAACGTGCTCACCCATAGGTCCACGACCGGCGCGGAGATCGCCGCCGTCTTGCCCCGGGTGGACGTGTTCGTCGCCGGGATCGGCACCGGGGGCACGCTCATGGGGGTGAGCCAACGCCTTCGTGCGCAGAACCCGGACCTGCGGGTGATCGGCGTCGAGCCCCGCATGGGCGAGCGGCTCCAGGGCCTCCGCAGCCTCAACGACGGGTATCACCCGCCCCTGCTCGACCTCGACGCGCTCAGCGCGCGGTACCTCGTCGGCAGCGACACCGCGCTCAACATGATGCGCCGGGTGGTGCGTGAGGAGGGCGTGATGGCCGGGGTCTCCTGCGGCGCCGTGCTGCACGCCGCGCTCCAGGCCACGAAAGACCTGGAGGAGGGCATCGTCGTCTGCATGTTCAGCGACGGCGGCTGGAAGTACCTGCCCGCGAGGCCCTGGGAGGCCGCGGCGTCTCACGACCCCAACCTCGACGAGACCCACTGGTGGTGAGCCCCGCCGGGTCTACGCCTCGCCTTCGGGGCCGCCCGCCAAGCTCGGCACCCAGGTATCGCGCAGGTGCCCACGCCCGAGGATGACCTGGGCGATGGGGTAGCGGTGGTGCAGGTCGAGCAGGCGGCTGAGCAGGTCCTCGATGGCCAAGAAGCTCGCGCGGCCCAGGTCTACGTCGTAGACGACCCCTTTGCCCCCACGGCAGGGCTGGGGGTCGGAGATGTAGTGAACGCGGCCGCCGTCCCGGGTGCCGAAGCGCCCGTTGAAGCCGCTCTCGTACCAGGCGCCGATCACCGGATCGAGCTGGGCGACGGCGTCGCCGGACTCAAAGAGCACCTGAATCGGGAGCTGATCCCAGGGGCACTGGGAGCTGATGTACAGCTCAAAGGCGCGCTCGCCGGTGTTGAACAGCACGACGGCGCGGGCCAAGGGCTCAAGCCCGGCGACGGCGACGACCATGGGCTGATCCCCGACCTGACCGGCCTGGCCGGTGGAGGGGTCTACCAGGTCCACCCGCACCCCGGCGTAGGGGCGCGCGCCGTCGGGGATCGACGGGACGAGGCGGCCGTCGGGGGCGCGGCGCATCCGGGCGCACTCCGACATCCAGCCCTTCTCCTCCATCTCTTTGACCGTCTCGTCGAAGAACTCGACGTAGCTGTCGCGGTGGGCGACGAGCAGATCCCGGGGCTCGCGGCCCTCGCTGCCATCGGCCATGGCCTTCACCGCGCGCACCAGCTCTCCGGCGGCCTCGATGAAGGTGTCCTCGTCGCGGTCCTCTTGGATGTAGAGGGCCAGCTCGGCGAGGGCCTCGTCGATGCGGCCGCAGGCCAGGAGCAGGTGGGCCCGGGAGGCCCGAGCGCGCGGGGTGCCGTCGTCGAGCTCCAAGGCGTCGTCGTAGGCCTTGAGCGCCCGGGCGGGCTCGTCCATGTCTTCGCTGGCGGCGGCGACGCCGAGCTGCACCTGCACCAGAAACTCCGGCGGGGCGCCCGCCTTCCAGCCCATCTCCAGGGCCTGCTCCAAGAGCGGCCGGGCGCGACCGGGCTCGCCGAGCTGCAAGAGCACGACGGCCATCGCCTGATGGAGATCGGCGCGGGGCTCACCCGCGGCCTCCATCGCGGCGACGAGGTGGTCACGGGCCTTGCGGGGATCCCCGCCGTGCAGGGCCTGCATGGCCTGCTGAATCAGCTCCTCGACGGTCATGGGCTCGATGCTCCTAGATGGGTGCGTCTGATGCGCTGAGAGAATATCATCCTCGGTTCACGAATCTCCGACCGAGGCGAACGTGCCGCTCTCCGACGCCCTGCTCCAAGACATTGAAGACGCCCGCGCCCACACCGCGCCCACGCTGCGGGCCACGGCCCCGGCGCTGGAGGCCCTGCTCTACACGCCCTTCCCGTGCCTCGACCACGGCTTCGTGCGGGTCGTGGACTACATGGGCGACGATGACGCCGTGGTGCAGGCGGCGCGGGTGTCCTATGGCCGAGGCACCAAGGCGAGCCGCACCGACCGGGGGCTCATCCGTTACCTGATGCGCCACCGGCACACGACGCCGTTTGAGATGTGTGAGCTCAAGCTCCACGTCAAGCTGCCGATCTTCGTGGCCCGGCAGTGGATTCGCCACCGCACGGCGAACGTGAACGAGATCAGCGCGCGGTACTCCGTGCTCGACCGGGAGTTTTACCTGCCCCGGCCTGAAGACATCGCCACGCAGTCCAAAGACAACAAGCAGGGCCGCGGCGAGGCCCTGAGCCCGGAGCAGACCGAGGACGTGCTCGCGGCCTTGCGCGACGACGCCGAGCGCGCGTTCTCGCGCTACGAGGGGCTCCTGGAGGAGCAGTCCTTGGCGCGTGAGCTGGCCCGCATCGGCCTGCCGCTCTCGGCCTACACGCAGTGGTACTGGAAGGTGGACCTGCACAACCTCCTGCACTTCTTGTCGTTGCGCCTCGACCCCCACGCCCAGCTTGAGATCCGGGTGTACGCCGAGGCCATCGCCCAGGCGGTGAAGGCCTGGGTGCCGCTCTCGTGGGAGGCCTTTGAGGACTACCGCCTCGGCGGCGTGGCGCTCTCGGCCCAAGGCTTAGACGTGGTGCGGCGTCTGCTGCGCGGCGAGGCCGTCACCCAAGACGCGAGCGGCCTAGCACCCCGAGAGTGGCGCGAGCTGATGGACCTCTTGGAGCGCGACTGAACGATCCCCAGCGCCCACCGGGGGCGCAGGGGTCACGCGGGGAGGCCGCAGCGGTCAGCGCCGATGCGCGCGGCTCAGCTCATCTCGGCGCGTTGGCCCTGGCGCATGTCTTCCGTGACCAGATCGAGGAGCGTCGTGGAGAGCTCGATGATCTGCTCATGGGAGAAGCCCTCGCCGCGAAGCTGGCGGTAAAAGGACTTGGCGACCGCCGAGTTGCGGTTGCGGAGGAGCTCGTTGGAGCGGTTGGTCGTGTTCATGGTGATCTCCCTCTTGACCCGATCTATTCTAAGCAAGAGTTGTGCCGGATCTTGACCGCGCCCCCAGCGACGGGCACGGGATCTTCGGGGCTTGATCCACCTTCAGGCGATGTCCATCCTTCTGACCGGACCTTATGCGGGTTCGCCAAAAGTTTGGCCCTCTCGACCGCTTGGGGTACGCGCTCCCCTAAATCAAGGCGAACCCCCCAGAGCCAAGACGGGCCTCGCCGCTGGCCCCGATGACGAGGTCAGTGCGAAGCCCGCTTCGCTCCTTGGGCGCTCACGGCGCGCAGGGCGTTACGCGCTCTCGCCGGAGCGCTCCAGCTTCTTGATCGCCATCTGGACATACTTGCGGATGTTCGGGATGTCGGGATCTAAGGTGTAGGCCTTCTGGAGATCGAGGAACGCCTCGCGGTACGACTTCTTGTAGTAGTACGAGATGCCCCGGCGGCAGCGCGCCATGGCGTGGTTGGCGTCGACCTCGATGGCGGAGTCGAAGAACTCGATGGCCCGGGTGTAGTCTTTGCGGGCGAAGAACAGCTCTCCCATGGCGACGAGGGGCTCGGGGCCGTTGGGATCGAGGTCTTCAGCCTTCTGGAAGTCGGACATCGCCGCGGCGTAGTCGCCCAGATCGAGCCAGCAGCGGCCACGGCCCAAGAAGGCGTCGACGTGGTCGGGCTTGAGGTCGAGCAGGTCGGTGTAGGCCGTGGCGGCGTTGTTGAGGTCGCCTTGTTCGAGGGCCTCTTGGGCCGTCTTCATCAAGGCGGCGAGCTGGGCCTTGTCGACCTCCTCCGCGACCGGGCGCAGGCTCGCGGCGTTGAGCACGTCGGGGTCGTCGTTGTTGTCTTCGTCGCCGCCGAGCTGCAGGCGCGGCTGCTCGACCTCGGGCTCGTCAGACTCGACCTCTTCGGTCTCCATCTCCATCGAGGCGATGCTGAAGCCGTCGCCGTCGCCGTCGTCGAGCTCGTACTCCTCGCCCGCGGACTCCATCGGCACGCGGATCTCGTCGAGGTAGTCGAGGCCGACCACCCCCAGCGCGTCGCCTTGGGGGGTGAGCTGGATCGCGGCCGCCACGGGGCGGGCGGCGCGGGGATCCTTGATC
>JBEAVX010000491.1:0-4185 GCA_041160755.1 Pseudomonadota bacterium | reverse complement strand
CACGAACGCCGCGCCCGCCCGGGCGGCCACCTCCCGCACGAGCGCCGCGTACTGGCTCGACGCGGGCACGACGGCCACCTCTACGCGGAGCAGGTCCAGCGCGTCGTCATCGGCGTCGGGGCGGGGCGTGCTCAAGACCAGCTCTTCACGGCGCGAGGGGGTGGAGGGGCGGCGGCTCCCCAACATATCCCCTGGAGCCCGCGCGCGCCGGTTCGGCTATGATCGGCGCGGTCGGAGCGGAGCGGAGCGAATGGAGGAGAGCCAGCCTTGGTCACGCGCCTTCGAGGCGCTCATGGAGCAAGAGGACGCCCAGCGGGCCTTGGCGCTGGGCTTGCCCGCCCGTGGTCGGGGCCTCACCCTGCACCTCGACCCCCCGACGCTGCACGGCGCGCCGACCTGGGCGCTCGACACCTGGGCGGTGCCCGTCGTGGTGCCTCTGCGGGTGCAGCGCCACGACCACGCCGACACCGACCTGCTCCTCGCCCGCATCGGCGCCTGGCCCGCGCTGCTCGACGGCGCCCTCGTGCTGCGGGGGGAGCGCCTGCCCCCTCCAGCGGATCCCGTCGCCGTCGTCCGGGGACTCGGCGCGTTCTTGGTGCCCGGCGCCCTGGGGGAGCTGCTGCGCCTCAACCTGGAGCGCCACAGCCGCGTCGGCGTCGCCCAGCCCGACGTGCTCCTCGCTGGGGCTGAGCGCCTGTTCGACGGGGTGAGCGAGGTGCTCACCGCGCGGCTCTTGGTGGGGTGAGGCCCACCAGACGCCACCCCGCGGCGAGCGGGGCGGCGCGGCGATCCGCTCAGCTTCGAGACGGGAAGATGCCTTGGGTGGCGATGATGTAGTTCAAGGCGATGGTCGGCTGGGTGATGTTTATCGGCTGGTTCTGCCCTGATGCGCTGACGGCGGCGAGGCTGAGCGTGGTGTCGGGTTGATGCGCGGTGGTGTAGGGCCCGGCGGGCGGGAGCGAGGTGCCAAAGCTCGCCAGCACCGCGCTCGTCGGTGAGGGTGTGTCACCGCTCGCCGTCGAGACGTTCAGCGTGTGGGTGTGGGGGGGGAGGTTTGTGATCAAGAGCGTCGTGGTCGGCACGCCCCCAACCTCGCCGAGCTGCACCGGGCTCAGCCCAGGTCCACTTCCTTGGTGAACGGGGGCGCGACCGCGCAGGTCCGGCAGCGCGAAGGTGGTGCGGCCATCGCCGCCATAGGTCGTGCCCAAGATCGAGAAGAGCGCCTGGTTCTGCGCGATGGAGAGGATCTGGCCGTTGCAGAACGCCCAGCCCCGCGGGGCCTGGGTGCCCGCGAACAAGAAGATGCTGCCCATGATGGGATCCATGAGTGACTCCGAGTCGAGTGGGGTGGTGCGAGGTCAGGAGCGGGGGGGGTACACGCCATAGAGCGCGATGATGTAGTTGAGGCCGGTGTAGGGCTGCATGATGCCCACGGGGGAGCCGTTCCCAGCGGACATGACGCTGCTCGCGCTCATCTGGGCGTTGGGCACGCCGTGGGTGTAGGGGCCCGCCGGGGGGAGGCTCGTGCCAAACTCGGCGAGGACGCCCTGGGACGGCGAGACGTTGCCCCCAGGCGAGGTGTTGGCGTTGATGTTGTGGCTGTGCGCCGCCAGGTTCTGCGAGGTCAAGGTGACCGAGTTGACACCTTGGGACTCGCCGAGCGCCCAAGTCTGGCCGCCCGGGAGGTAGCCTGCACCGACCGCGACGCGGCCGCGAAGGTCGGGCAAGGCGAAGGTGGTCGTGCCGTTCCCGCCGTAGGTCGTGCCGAGGATCGAGAACAGGGCGGTGTTCTGGGCGATGCCGATGATGCTTCCGTCACAGAAGGCGAAGTTCTTCGGGGCGAAGTTGCCCGCGAACAAGAAGATTGAGCCGATGTAGATGGGGTCCATACTCGACGCTCCGGAGCAGTAGAAGTGTTTTTTGAGCCTCAGTCAGCCCAGAATCACGCCGGGGAGGGGTAGATGCCCTCGATGGCGATGATGAAGTTGAGCGCGAGGCTCGGCTGGATGATCGAGATCGGCTGGTTGCTTCCGGTCGACCCCATCGTCTGGGTGCTGAGCGTGGTGTTTGACGCCGAGCCGGTGTAAGGGCCCGCCGGGGGCAGCGACGTGCCGAACCCCGCGAGGATGGCGCCCGAGGGGCTCGTCGCCTCGCCGCTCTGGTTTGAGCCGAGCAGCGCGTGGTTGTGCGCGGGGAGGTTCACCTGGGTCATGGTGACCGTCTCGGCGCCGTCGGTCTGGCCGAGCTGCCAGCCCGGGAGCCCGGGGCCCGTGCCCGCGCTCACGGCGACGCGGCCGCTGAGGTTCGGCAAGGCGAAGGTGGTGACACCATCGCCGCCATAGGTGGTGCCGAGGATCGAGAACAGCGCCTCGTACTCCGAGATGGGGAGGAGCTGACCTTGGCAGAACATCCAGCCCGTCGGGGCGAAGATCCCCGCGAAGAGCATGACCTGACCGAGAAGAGGGTTCATTCGTGAGACTCCTGTGGGTGTGGCGTTGGCGGGAGCAGGTTCAGCGGACGACGAGGTAGTAGTTGGCGATCTTGACCGTCGCCGAGAGGGTGGACGGCGCGGTGGTCGGGTACGCCGAGCTGTAGGAGTAGGTCGCGTACCGCCAGCCCGTCGTCGTGGACGTGTGGGTCGTCGGGTAGCTCGTCGCGGTGTAGATCGCGGCGATCCAGTACGAGCCCGCCGGAAGCGACACAGACCCGGCGGTGATCGGCACCTCTTGGGTCCCGGCGCTGATCGTGGTCGCGGCGGTCTGGGCCACCAAGGTGCCCGGCGCGCTCCCCGAGTTTGTGTACACCGCGAGCTTCATGTCGCCCGACGGGAAGCTGTGGATCGTGCCGATGCTGTACAAGGTCGCCGAGGACGACACGGTCACCGGCATCGCCACCAGGGTGTTCGCGCCGAAGCTCTGGTACGTCGTGAACGCCGTGGCGTTGCCGATGGTGTAGGACGCGCCCAACACCGACACCGAGTCCGTCGCCGCGGCGCTCGTGGCGCTGCCGTCGCTCGCCGTCACCCGGCAGGCGAAGGTGTCGCTCGCGGACGTCGCCGTGTAGGGCACGGTGTCGTTCGTGTAGACCGTCGTGGTCGTGCCGGTGAAGCTGGAGCCGTTCTTGGTCCACGTGATCGTGTAGCTCAGGGTGTCGCCGTCATCATCGCTCGCCGGAGTCGTGACCGCGCACCAAATGTCGTCCACACCGGCTTCAGGGGCCTCTGGATCCATCTCGACCCCTGGCGCGTTCGGCGTCGAGTTCGCCACGGTCGCGGTGCTGGAGCTCACGGCGCTGCCCGAGGTGGTGCCGTCGGTGGGCGTCACCCGGACATAGACCGACTGGCCCTTGGAGAAGGCCGTGGTGCCGTTCAGGGTGGAGCTCGTCCCAGCGGCGCTGCCGTTCACGAACCAGGCGTAGGTGTAGCTCACCGTGTCGCCGTCGGTGTCGCTGGAGGTGATCGCCGCCGAGAGCGTGTCGTTCGTCTTGGGGCTCGACGAGCTGAGCGTCACCGTCGAGATGCTCGGCGCGCTGTTGCCGATGGTGACCGAGGACGAGGCCGTAGAGCTGGACGACGCGCTGCCGTCGCTGGCCACGACGCTGCACCGCACGACGTCGCCTTTGCTGTGCAGGCTCGGCCCCAGCGTCGAGCTGCTCGCGGAGATCGCCGAGCCGCCGATCGTCCAGGCATACGTGTAGGTGAACGAGGTCGTGCCGTCGGCGTCGGTCGTCGTCGGCGTGCAGGTCAAGGTGTCGGCGGAGGTCGGGCTCGTCGGGGTCAGGCTCACGGCGCTCACCACCGGGGCGCTGTTGGTGATGGTCACCGACGCGCCGTCTTCGCCGTGCCGGACGCGCTGCCGTCGCTCGGCGTCACCGAACAGACCACCGTGTCAGCGCCCTTAAACGCGCCGGAGAG
This sequence comes from Pseudomonadota bacterium, assembly GCA_041160755.1. Classification (GTDB taxonomy): domain Bacteria; phylum Myxococcota_A; class UBA796; order UBA796; family CAJQPC01; genus JADKFE01. Next base: position 272 of record JBEAVX010000491.1, on the reverse strand, counting down.
GGTGCTGGAGCTGCCCTTCGACACGCCGTTCACCGTCCAGGCATAGGTGTAGGAGACGGTGTCGCCGTCCACATCCGCGCCGCCCGAGGGCGTGCAGGTGAGCGTGCTCGACGCCGTGGGGGAGCTGGGGCTGATGCTGACGCTGGTGAGGGTCGGCGCGGTGTTGAGCACGGTGACCGTGTTTGAGGTGACGGCGGTGCCCGAGGACGTGCCGTCTGTGGGCGTCGCCAGACACACGACCGTCTGGCCCTTGGAGAAATAGGTGCCGGTGA
>JBEAVX010000456.1:0-2577 GCA_041160755.1 Pseudomonadota bacterium | reverse complement strand
GGCCAGCTCCGCGGCGGCCGGCAAGGTGTGGGGCGGCAAGGCGCCGTCTTTGTCGCTGGCGGCGACGAGCTCGGCGAGCAGGTGGCCGTGCTGCTCCAGAAACGCCGTCGGCAGCGGCGCGAAGCCCCCCTTCTTGAGCGGCACCAAGGGCGCGCCCTCTCGCCAGGCGCGCAGCAGCGCCTTCGGGTCGGCGTCGGACTCCACGCGGTCCCCCCGCTCGGAGAGGCGAATCTGGGCGGCCTCTTTGCGGGCGCGCATCTTCTCCCCGCCCTCGTTCACCTTGCCCGTGAACAGCGGCAGGCGGTCTCGGGAGAGCCGCATCAGCGCGAGCGCGTCCAGCTCAATCTCTCGGCCGACGGGCAGGCGTAAGCTCTGCTCGGCCTCGCTGAGCAGGCGGCGCTCCTCCAGCACGTCCCGAAGGGGGATGCTCTTGCCGAGGAGCTGCAGCTCGTTCGCGACGAGCCGGGCCACGGGCGGGTCGCCGTAGACGAGATCCAGGCGGGCGATGGCCCCTCCGCTCGGCGTGGGGCGCAGGTCTAGGCTGAGGCTCGGCCGATGGCTCGCGCCTTGGGGCAGACGGTCGGTCTGCACCTTCACCGGGATGACGTTTCGGAGGCTCGGCAGCAGGTCACCGACGAGGCGGCTCACCTCTTGGGTGGTGAAGTCTACCCCTCGGGTGAGCACCTGCCGCTGGTGGGGCGCGAGGCCCCCCTCGCTCCACGGGCGCAGCTCGTCACCGACCAAGGCCACGTTGCCCCGGAAGGTCTTCTGCACCTCTTTGGGCCGCCGCAGGCTCACCCGAAAGCCGCCCTCGTGGTCACTCACGACGACGACGGGGGTGACCGGCGTGGTCGAGGCGCGCAGCGTCCGCCCCTCAAAACGTAGGATCGAGCGGGACCCTGCCCAGGCACGAATCAGACGCTCCCAGCCCGTCGCCGGGAGGTTTCGGTCGCCCAGACGCAGCACGTCATCGGCCTCAAGGTCTCCTTCGCTGGGCCGGGCCCGGCGATCCGCGCGCACCCGGCCCGTGAGGGGCTCGGCGCGGCCGTCGGGGTACTCCAAGAGCACCTTCACCACGAGGCCGTCCGGGGCCTCGGTCAAGGAGTACACGAGCTGGGCGGCGTTTTGGGGCTTGGGCATGGTCTTGCCCTCAAAGATCGCCTGCTTGGCGGCGATCACGGCGGCGGCGGCGTGCACGCAGGCCGCGTGGCCACACTCACAGCTCCACTCCTCGTCCCCGGGCCAGAGGTGCACCTCGTATGGGCTCGGGCGCATCGTCGAGAGGACGCTCAGGCGCAGCTCATCTTCGCTCGCGCTGAGCCCGACCACGCCGCCGGATCGCGCCACGGTGACCCCTTGGGACCAAGCGCGCTCGGAGAGCGTCTCCCGCATGGTGTTGAACAGCGCATCGACGTTCGGCGTCGCCATCGGGCCTCCGGGGGCGTGTCCATACAACGATCGCCGACCGCGTGCCAGGGGGCCCCGGGGTGACTACAGAGGGGCGCCATGAACGCCGCCGACTGGTTCCGAAAGACGCTCAAGGGCCGTGTGCAGCGCGCACTGGCCACCTCGCCGCGCCTGCGGGCCCTTCGCCGCGCGCTCCGCCGCCTCGCGGGTGACGCGGATCCTCCGGCGGCGACCCCCTCGAATCCAAGCCCCAAGAGACGCGCCCCATGACGATCCAGCTTGAGCGCCGCCTCACGTCCGCCGAGGCCGCCGTCGCCGACATCCCCTCCGGCGGCTTTATCTACACCTCGGGCAACGCGGCCTCTCCGCAGACGCTCCTGCGCGCCTTGGCCGCCCGAGAAGACATCAGCTCCCCGGTGCACGTCGCGCACGTTCTGCTCATGGGCAGAGACCCGTTCGACGCCCCGGGCGCCCGAGAGCGCTTTCGCCACCACGCCTTCTTCGTGGGCCCCGCCGACCGCGCCGCGATTCAAGACGGCCGCGGGGATCACGTCCCCATCCACCTGCACAAGATCCCTGAAGCCGTGCGCCGGGGGCCGCCCTTGGACGCCGTGCTGCTCTCGGCCTCGCCGCCCGACGAGCACGGCTACATGAGCCTCGGTGTGGAGGTCATGGCCAGCCGAGCGGCGATCGAGCGCGCCCAGCGTGTGATCGTACAGGTCAACGAGCAGATGCCCCGGGTGCACGGCGACGCCTTCGTGCACGTCTCCGAGGCCACGGCGATCGTCGCCGCCAACGAGCCCCTCGTCGAGCTGATCCCCGAGCCGCCGAACGATGATCAAGAGGCCATCGCGCGGCACATCGCGCCGCTCATCCCCCACGGCGCCACCTTGCAGCTCGGCATCGGCGGCGTGCCCGACGCCGTGCTCAAGCTCATCAGCGACCCCAGCTCCCCCTGCTTCCGCGAAGATCTCGGCATTCACACCGAGATGATCTCCGACGGCCTCATCGCCGCCGTCGAGTCGGGCGCGGTCACCAACCGCCGCAAGTCCCTGCATGTGGGCAAGGTCATCCTCACCTTCGCCATGGGCACCACGCGGCTCTACGAGCTGCTCGCCGACAACCCCATGTTTGAGGCCCGGCCCTGCGACTACGTCAACGATCCTCGGG
>JBEAVX010000444.1:0-6948 GCA_041160755.1 Pseudomonadota bacterium | reverse complement strand
GGCAAAGAGCCGCTGCACCTGCTCGCGGAGATCCCCCACAGCCTCGCGACGCTCAACCCGGAGATCGCCGCCATCGGCGCGTTGAGCCTCGCCGTGCTCTTTGGGATGCCCAAGCTGCCGTTCGCCTGGGCGAAGAAGGTGCCGAGCCCGATGGTGGTCATCGCCTTGGCGATCCCGTTGGGCATGTGGTTTGACCTCGGCCACGAGCACACCTACAGCTTCTTGGCCCATGACTACAAGGTCGGGCCGAGCTTCTTGGTCACCTTGCCCAAGAGCCTGCTCGCCGCGGTGACCTTCCCCGACTTCTCGGCGGTGTGGAGCCCGGTCACCTGGAAGTACGTCGTGATGTTCTCGATGGTGGGCACCATCGAGTCTCTGCTGAGCACCAAGGCCGTAGACGCCTTGGACCCCGAGCGCCGCCCGAGCGACCTCGACCGCGACCTGCTCGTCGTCGGTGTGTGTAACGTCGCCGCCTCGGCCATCGGCGGCCTGCCGATGATCTCCGAGATTGTGCGCTCCTCCGCCAACATCAACAACGGCGCCAAGACCCGCTGGGCCAACTTCTTCCACGGCGCGTTCTTGTTGTTCTTCGTGGCGCTCTTGCCTTGGCTGCTCCAGCGCATCCCGCTCGCGGCGTTGGCGGCGATGTTGATCTACACCGGCCTGCGCCTGGCCTCGCCCTTGGAGTTCCGCAAGACCTGGCAGATCGGCTGGGATCAGCTCGTGGTGTTCGTCACGACCTTGCTCGTGACCTTGGCCACGGACCTCCTCGTGGGCGTCGGCGTCGGCATCGCCACGAAGGCCGCCCTGCACGTCTACCACGGCGCCACGCTCAAGAGCCTGCTCCGGCCCTCCCTCGACGCCGAGGTGACCGACGAGGTCGCCACGGTGAAGGTGGTGGACGCGGCGGTGTTCTCCAACATCATCGCCGTGCGCGCCATGGTGATGCGCCAGGTCGAGGGCGGCGCGCGCACCGTCGTCGTGGACTTCTCCGCCGCGCGGGTCGTGGACCACACCACCCAAGAGCGGATGCACGAGCTCGCTGAGGAGCTGGAGCGGGTCGGGGTTCACCTGAGCACCTGCGGTCTTGACAACCTCTCGCCGCATTCTGCGCACCCCTTGTCCGCCCGTCGCCGCGCCTGACCATGCACCATCTCAGCTTGTTGTTGTGGACGCCGATCATCGGGGCGCTGATCCTCGCGCTGTTGCCCCAAGGCGCCGCCCACCTCGCCCGGGCCGTGGCCCTGGCCCACGCCGGGGTCGCGTTCGCCCTCTCGTTGTGGGCGCTGTGGCGCTTTGAGCCCGGCGGCCCGGCGTCGCAGCTCATCGAGCAGGCGCCGTGGACGCCCGAGACCGGGCTCGCCTACGCCATCGCCATCGGCGGGCTCTCCGCGCCCTTGATCGTGCTCACGGCGGGCATGATGTTGGTCGCGCTCATCGCCTCGGGCGACGTTCAGCACAACGTGCGCAGCTACCACGCCTGGATGTTGGCCTTAGAGACCGGCGTGTTCGGCGTGTTCTTGGCCCGGGACTGGTCGCTGTTTTACCTGTTCTGGGAGCTGACGCTCATCCCGCTGTTCTTCTTGATCAACCTCTGGGGCGGGCCCAAGCGGGGCAAAGCGAGCCTCACGTTCTTGCTGTACACGATGGGCGGCTCGGTGTTCATGCTCGTGGCGCTGCTGACGCTGTTCGCGTCCGCGCACCAGGGCAGCTTTAGCATGGACGTCTTGGCCCAAGGCGCCCAGGCCTTGCCGCTGCCGGTGCAGCAGGCCGTGCTCGCGGGGCTGTTCTTGGGCTTCGGGGTGAAGCTCCCGGCCTTCCCGCTGCACGGCTGGCTGCCGATCACCTACGTCGAGGCCCCGGCCCCGGTGAGCCTGGTGCTCTCGGCGGTGCTCTCGAAGATGGGCGCGTATGGGCTGATCTTGGCGGCGACCACGCTGCCCGCGGCGGCGGCGTCCATGGCCCCGGGGCTCTCGGCCTTGGGCGTGATCTCCATCGTCTACGGCGCTCTGCTGGCCTGGCGACAGACGGATCTCAAGGCGATGATCGCCTGTAGCTCGGCGAGCCACATGGGCTTCGTGCTCGTGGGCTTGGGATCGTTGAACGAGGCCGGGCTCATGGGCGCGAGCCTGCAGATGGTGGCGCACAGCCTCGTCGCCGGGACGCTGTTTCTGCTCGCCGGGGCGATCGAGCGCCGGGTGCACACGCAGCGCCTCGCGGGGCTCGGCGGGCTCATCAGCACCAGCCCTCGGCTCTCGGTGTTGATGATCGTCGCCTTGTTGGCCTCGATGGGGCTGCCGGGCTTCGTGGGCTTCGTCGCTGAGCTGCACACGCTGTCCGGTGGCTTTCAGCGCTTCGGGCTGTGGGTGGGGCTCGCGTCGGTCGGCGTGCTCATCGGCGCCGCGGCGGCCCTTCGGACGGTCTCTCAGGTGTTCATGGGGCCCGCGAAGCACGAGGGCATGGGGGATCTCAGCGTCGCTGAGCTCCTCGCCGCCGCGCCGCTCGTCGTCTTCACCGTGGGCCTCGGCCTGTTCCCAAACCTCGCGCTGTCCCTGATCGCGCCGACGGTGGTGCGCCTCGCGGCGTTGTTCCCCGTCGCGGCGTCCTGAGGAGGGACCATGTCAGTTTCTGCCAAGGCCCATGTGCTGCACGAGATCGCGCACCTCGCGCACTACGTCCCCGGCCAGGGGCCGCTCTCGGAGTTTGTTCACCACAACACCCTGCACGGCGAACAGCACCTCCCGTTTGAGCGGGCGATCCGCAGCGCCAACGCCCGAACTGGCGCCAAAGGTACGCTCTCAGAGTCAGCGTTCTTGGCGCATTTTCGGTGTGGACGAGTCCGCCTCGCCGATCTCAACGAGGCCATCGACGATCGCCCCGGGCTTCACCCGCAGGAGGTGATCCCTCTGGGCAACGAGCTGTTCACCCGCCGGGAGCTGCTCCTAGCACTCCTGCTCGGCGAGTGTGACCCGGTGAGCCCGGCGCGGCTCGGCTGGCTTCTGAGCGAAGATCAGGCGGAGATCCGTCTGGCGCCGGGGCTCAGCGAGGACGCCCGGCGCGGCGTGCTGGAGTCGCTCACCGAGCCCCAGGCCGTGAGCGCGCTGTGGCGGGTGTGCCTCAAGGTCTACGGCCTCGGTGACCCCCGCGGCGTCTCCCCCGAGGAGGACGTGTGGTCGCGCCCCGTGGCGAGCGCGCTGGACGACGCCCAGGCCCTCGCGGCGCGGGTGGTCGCGGAGATCGGCCAGCCCCACGGCCTGCGGGAGCTGGTGCTCGGCCTCACCGGCCAAGACCTCTACGACGCGGCGCACCCGAGGCTGATCCGCTGGCTGTCGGCGTTCTTGGACGAGGGCCTCGCGCCGTGGGCCTTGGGGGGCCGCGAGCAGGGGCTCTGGCGGGCGTGGCGGGAGGCCGATCCCGAGGCCCCGAAGGGCCTGCCCGACGACCCCGCCGAGGCCATCGCCGCCGCGCTCACCCGCCTGGGTGTGCCCGAGGACCGCTGGGGCGGCGTGCTCCTGCGGGAGGCCCTGGCCTTGCCTGGCTTCTCGGCGATGGTGCGCTGGCGTGAGCTTCACCCGCGTTACCCCGCCCAGGTCCGCGCCCCGAGCGACCTCTGCCAGTGGCTCGCCATGCGCCTCGCGGTGCTGGCGCCGAGGGTCGAGGACGCGCTCAAGTCGGTGTTTGAGGGCCCGCTGCTGCCCTTGAGCGACGCATTCCTGCGCCACGCTGAAGAGGTGATGGTGCGCTGGGCGCTGTTCCACGAGGGTCTGCCCGAGAGCGTCGCCGTGCGGGCCCGGGCCGTCGTCGCCCGGGTTCACGACGCTGAAGAGGACGAGGTCGGCGCCTGGCATGTGCTCGCCCCGGTGGTGGCGGGGGCGCGTCGGGCCTTGGCCGAGCCTCGCCCTGAGACGGCGGCCTGGCCCTTGTTTCGGCTCTGCCAGCGCCTCGGGATCTCCGCCCGCCGCCTGCTGGCGATGGGGGAGGAGGGTCGCGCCGCCTTGACCGAGGCCCGGCGGAGCTTCCCCTGGGCCGAGCGGGCGATGGTGTGGCAGCTCGCCTTTGAGGGCCGCACCCGCCAGGAGGTGCTGCACGGCCTGCACGCCAACCAAGGTCGCGCCCCGGCGCGGGTGCCCGACGCGGCGTTTCAGGTGGCGTTCTGCATCGACGATCGTGAAGAGGCCATCCGCCGCCACCTGGAGGAGCTAACGCCCCAGGCCGAGACCTTCGGCGTGGCGGGGTTCTTCGGCGTGGCGATGCGCTACAAGGGCCTCGACGACACCAAGCTCACGCCCTTGTGCCCGGTGGTGCAAGACCCCCCCTTCGCCGTCGAGGAGCGCGCCCAAGACGTCGCGGCGGCGGCGGCGCGCGCGGCGGGCCTTCGGGGCTGGGAGCGGCTCGGGCAGCTCTGGCAGGACGTGCGCCGGGGGCTCTGGGGTGGCCTCGTCGCATCCCAGGTCCTCGCCCCGGCTTCAGCGGCGGCGGTCGCGGGCTTGGCGCTGGACCCGACCGCGCTCTCCCGGATGGTGGACGCCGGGGCCACGCGCCTCGTGCCCACGGCCCCGACGCGGCTGAGCTTCTTGGCGCCTCCGCAGAGCCCCGTCGGCACCCCGGCCGCGCCGCGCCTGGGCTTCACCGACGAGGAGCAGACCGATCGGGTGATGGGCACTCTGCGCAACATCGGCCTGATGAGCGGGTTCTCGCCGTTGGTGATCTGGATGGGCCACGGCTCGATGTCCAGGAACAACCCCCACCTCGCGGCGTATGACTGCGGGGCGTGCAGCGGGCGCCACGGCGGTCCCAACGCCCGGCTGTTCGCGGCGATGGCGAACCGACCCGAGGTGCGGGCCCGGCTCGCCGAGCGGGGCCTCGTGATCCCCGAGACGACCTGGTTCTTGGGCGCGGAGCACAACACGGCGGACGAGGCCATCGACTACTACGACCTCGATCTGATGCCCCCGGCCTTCGTCCCGGTGTTCAGCGCGGCGAAGCGCTCCTTGGAGCACGCCGCCCGGCGCTCGGCGCAGGAGCGCTGCCGCAAGTTTGAGGCCGCGCCCCGCCGCCCCGACGAGGCCTCCGCGCTGCGCCACGTCACCGCGCGCACCCTCGACATCACCCAGGCCCGGCCTGAGCTGGGCCACGCCACGAACGCCATCGCCGTCGTGGGCCGCCGGTCGATGACCCGGGGGCTGTTTCTGGACCGCCGGGCGTTCCTCATCTCCTATGACCCGATGAACGACCCCGAAGGCCGCGTGCTGGAGGGCATCCTCACCGCCGTCGGCCCCGTCGGCGCGGGCATCAACCTGGAGTACTACTTCTCGACGGTCGACAACGAGCGCTATGGCTGCGGCACGAAGATCCCCCACAACGTCATGGGCCTGTGTGGGGTGATGGAGGGCGCGGCGTCCGACCTGCGCACGGGCCTGCCCAAGCAGATGATCGAGGTGCATGAGCCCGTGCGGCTCTTGTTGGTCGTCGAGGCCAACCCCCAGCGGCTCACGGAGATCGTGCTGCGCCAGCCCGAGCTCTCGGAGCTGGTCTTGGGCGCGTGGATCCTCGCCGCCGCCGTAGACCCGGCCGACGGCAGCATCCACCGCTTCGTCGCCGGGCGTGGCTTCGTGCCGTGGACACCGTCTGAGGGCCCGCCGCCGACGGTCGCGCGGTCCTTGGACTGGATCCCCGACTCCGACGCCTTCTTGCCCCCGGCCTTGATCGGCGGAGGCGCCCATGTCTGAGCTCTCAGGGTCTGAGCTGCTCCTGGCCTGCGGGCTCCTGGCGCCCCTGCTCGCCGCGGCGGTGATCGGCGTCCCGGCGGCCTTGGCCGAGCCCCTGCCCGAGAAGGTCGTGAGCCGGGTGAGCCTCGCCGCGCTCCTGCTCTCGACGATGACCTGGGCCTTCGAGGCCGTCGCCGCGCTGATCCGAGGCGGCGGGCGTCACGTCGTCTTCGCGCCTTGGCTCACGAGCGGGGACTACAGCGTGGCGCTGAGCCTCCACCTCGACGCCGTGGGCCTCGTCTTCGCCGGGCTCTCGGCCTTGGTGTGTCTGGCCGCCGCGCGCTTCTCCGTTCATTACATGCACCGAGAGCGCGGCTTCTCCCGCTTCTTCGGGCTGCTCGACCTCTTCGCCTTCGCCATGACGCTCCTCGGCGTGGCGGGCAACGCCGCCTTGAGCTTCGTGGGCTGGGAGCTCGGCGGGCTGTGCTCGGCCTTGCTCATCGCCTACCACGCCGAGCGGCCGAGCGCCGGGCGGGCCGGGGTGCGCGCCGTGCTCACCAACCGGGTCGGTGACGTGGGCTTCGCCTTGGGCATGGCGGGGCTGTACCTGGCGTTTGGATCCGTGGACTGGGCGGTGATGGAGGCCGGCGCGCCCAAGCTCTCTTCAGGCGCGGCGACGGCCTTGGCCTTGTCGTTCTTGTTGCCGGGGGTGGTGAAGGCCGGGCTCGCGCCGTTCACGCCCTGGGTCGGGGCGGCGGTCGAGGGGCCGACGCCGTCGAGCGCGCTGTTCTACGGGGCGATCATGGTCCACGCCGGGCTGTTTCTGGCGATGCGCGCCGCGCCGCTGATCGCCGTGGCCCCGGCGGCGGCGGCGGTGGCCGTGCTGCTGGGCCTGTTGACCGTGGTGATCGCTGGGCTCATCGCCAAGGCGGCGACGGACGTGAAGGGCTCCTTGGTGCACGCGGGGGCGGCGCAGCTCGGCGTCGGGTTTGTGCTCGTCGGCCTGGGGCTCGTGCCGTTGGCGCTGTGGCACCTCGTCGGCCACGCGCTCGTGCGAGGGCTGCAGATGTTCACCGCCCCGGCGGCCTTGGCCCAGCTCCTCGACCGGCCTGTGGCCACGGTGCCCCCGCTCCTCGCCGAGCGCCCCCGGCTCTACGCCTGGGCCCTGCGGCGGTTTGACCTGGAGCCCCTGCAAGATAGGTTGGTCGTCCAACCAATGCTTCGGGTCGCCGAGCTGGCC
>JBEAVX010000430.1:0-3040 GCA_041160755.1 Pseudomonadota bacterium | reverse complement strand
GACTTCACCCTGCTGACGACGATGAGCCCCGGCGCCGCGAACGCCAGCGAGGACTGCGTGCCCACCGACGACGCGCCCAAGAGCGGCTGCCGAGGCCGGGGCTCGTCCACCGCCGACCCCTGCGGCGGCACCACCGCGTATGAGCCCCCGGGCCGCTGCGCCACGGCCCCCTTCGGCGGGCTTGAGGCCATCGTGCTCGCCTTGGCGCTCTTGCGTCGTCGCCGCCCCTGAGCGCGCGCGGACCCCGGCGACGCTCCGATAGACTCACGGTGTGGAGACGAACCGATGCTCACCCTGTTCTTGATGAGCCTCAGCGCCTTCGCCATCGAGCCTCCTCCTCCGAGCACGCCGCCCGCCCCTGAGGTCGATCGAGATCTCGGGATGCGGCTCTACCTCTCGGGTGGGGACGCGGTCGTCGGCACCAACCACGGCGCCTTCGCCTCCCTCGGCGCCCAGGTGGTGCAGCAAGGCGGGCTGATCGGCGGCGCCTTGGGCGCGGAGCTCAGCGCGTTTCAGCCCTCGGGCTCTGAGGGTGTGCTGCCCGTCATCAACCTCGACGCCTCCTTACGGTTCACCCCGTGGCCAGACGGGCGAGTGGTCCCGTATGTCTCCGGGGGCCTCGGCGTGAGCGTGCTCATCATCATCCCCTTCCCCGACCTCACCCTCTCTCTGGGCGCGGAGCTGCCCATCGGCGAGCTGCGACTGTACGCCGAGCTGCACGGGCGGTCGATCCTGCCGCTCTATCCAGGCACCGAGCAGGTGAACGTCAGCTCCTTACGCCTCGGCGTCGGCTTCTGAGACGACGACGGCCCCGGGAGCGTCGCCCCCGAGGCCGCCGAACCGCGCCCCCAGCGCTTAGCGCAGCACGAAGGGGTAGCTGTAGTCCTGGGCGCTGCCCTCAAAGCCGGGGAAGGTGATGCCTTTGATCGCCGTGCCCAAGCAGCCGTCCAGAGACGTGCCCTTGTACTGCTCGGTCTTCACCGAGGCCGCCGTGGTCTTGCCCGAGGGCTGCACGGTGAGCTTCACGTCGACCCGCGAAGGCAGCTCACCCGTCTCCTGCTTGTAGAGCACGAAGCACTTCTTCACGTTGGCGTTCGTCTTGAGCATGGTGTCCAAGACCGAGAGCGGCACGCCGGAGGACGCGGGCGCCGCGGCGGTCGTGGTGGGCTTGCTCGCCGTGGAGCTCCCCGAGGAGGAGCTGCCGGTCGGCTTGCTGGAGGAGCTGCCTGAGGACGAGCTCCCCGACGGCTTGCTGGACGAGCTCCCCGAGGACGAGCTGCCGGAAGACGCGCTGCCGGATGACGAGCTGCCCGAGGGGGTCGGCGCCGTGGCCACCGCCTGGGGGGTGGTCGTCGCCGCGCCTTGGGGCGCTGGCTCGGTGGGGGCCGCGGGCGTCTCCGTCGGGGCCGCCTCCGTCGGCGCGGTGACCGCTCCCACCGCGCCCGCCGCGCCCGTGACGGGATCCGTCGCCGCCGTCGCCTCAGCGGGCGGGGCGGCGGCGTCAGCGCCTAGGGTGGCCATCGCCTCGGACACGTCGCCCTCGGGGGGCGTCGTCTCGGCGACGGCGGGGCCCTTGGGCTGGGCCGCGTAGAACGCCCCGGTGAGCAGGCCCGAGAACACCACGCCCATCACCGTCGCGCCGACGACGCTCGCCTCGCGGCGGCCACGATCGCCGGTCACGAGGACCATGAGCGAGGTGATCGCCGACCACAAGGAGATGCCGAGGCCGATGAGGGTCTGGGGCTGAGAGCTCGACGTGGCGAGCACGCCGGCGCCGATGGCCGAGCCGAAGCTCGCGATCATCACCCAAGAGAGGTCTGGCGCGGGGTCGTGGGGCCGAGGGGCCGCGACCATCGGCGCCGCCGGGGGCGGGTACGCCGGGAGCGGCGCGGCCTGGTGCACCGAGGCCCCGCCGACCGGGAAGGCGCCGGTCATGGCGGGGTTCTGGGGGTACTGCGCGTTCATCATCGCGAGCTGTTGCTGCTGCGCGGCGTAGGCGGCCTGCTGCTGTTGGGCGGCGAACACGGCCTGCTGCTGCGCGGCGTAGGCGGCCTGGGCGGCCTGCTGTTGCTGCTGGGCGGCGAGCTGCTGGGGCGTCGGGCCAGACGGCGGCGGGAGCGTCGGCGCGTCGTTGCCCCGGGCGCTCATGCTCGCGGCGAAGGCGGAGTCCCGGGGGACGGTGGCCTCGCGGGGCTCCGGCGCCGGGGCGCGGCCCAAGGCGGCGGGCACCTCATCGGCGCCCCCAAAGCCCATCGGCGGGCGCATCGGCGCGCGGCCGCCGCCCTCGTTGATGAGCGTGCTCGCGGCGTCTGACGACAAGGTGCCGTCCCCTTGGCCTGCCGAGGCGCCCGGGGCGGCCTCACCGACGCCGGGCTCGGTGTTGGGGCCTTCACGGCGAGAGATCACGATGCGATGCCCACACTTGCGGCAGGTCGCGTGATTGACCTCCTTGACCAGCTTGCTGTCTGGGATCTTGTAGGAGGCGCCACAGTTGTCGCAGACTACCCGCATTGCTGGACCTCATCGCGTGTTGGACCGGCGAAGGCCGGTTCGTCCTGTCGTCGGCGGCAGACCGCGCAACGAAGGGGGCGTCACAGGGTAAAGAATACAGCGGGGGCTGTCAACGCGCTCAACCCGCTGGGCCTTCGTGGAGTCCGTTCAGCACGGCCCAGGCGAAGACGACGAAGACCTCGGGGTGAGGTCTTCGTGTTCGGCGCGCAGCGTTCGGGATCGTCCTGCCAATCGCTGCGCGGCGTAAGGTTAGGCGACCTTCTGGCCGCCTCTGGATCACTCCGCGGCGTCGTCGGAGTTCTTGGCCTCTTGCACGTTCAGGCGGATCTCCTGAGCGAGCGCCTTGATGTCTTGCATGGCCTTGCGCACGCGGGTGCCAGCGGCCTTGTTGCCCTTCTCGTAGAACTTGACGGCATCAGCCTCGGTGTTCGCGATGAGGGTCTTCAGAGCGGTGAACTTGTCGATGGACATTGGGAACCTCCGAGTGGAGTGTGCTCCTCTCAGGACGAAGAGGAGCTGTGGGATCGGG
>JBEAVX010000421.1:0-2908 GCA_041160755.1 Pseudomonadota bacterium | reverse complement strand
GCCAGGCCCCGGCACCGAGCACAGCCCCGAGCGCCTCATCCGCCTCGACGGCGCCCCCGCCGGGGCCTGGCGCTGGATCGACGCTCGCACGCTGCAGTTTGTGCCCGCCGACCCCTGGCCGCCCCTGGCGAAGATCACCGCCCGGGTCGAGGGTGAGGTGAGCACGCTCTACACCGTGCTCAGCGCGCCCCGGCAGACCGAGCCCCAAAACGGCGCCCGGGTCGAGACGACGGTGGACCGCCTCACCTTGACCTTCTCCGAGCCCATCGCCCCCGAAGTGCTCCGCGAGAGCCTCCGCATCGAGCTTCGGGACGAGACCCGCCCCGGCGCCGCGCCGCGGGTGCTCACCGGCCGCGACGTCACCGTGAAGGCCGTCGAGCGCGCCAGCCGCCGCGATCCCGCCCGCCTCGTCGTGCGCCTCGCCGAGCCCTTGCCCGCCGGGGTCAAGGTCGCCGTGCGCATGCGCCTCACCCAAGAGGACAGCCACGAGCACGCCCCGACCGTGCTGCGTTTCTCCACCGCGCCGCCGTTCCGCGCCGGGAGCCTCGGCTGCGGCAGCGCCTCGGCCACCTTGACCCCTGAAGGCGCACGCTACACCCCGCAGCAGGCCCTGCGCTGTGAGGGCAGCCCCAAGGTGATCCTCGACTTCACCGCGAGCCTCAGCGAGCTCGGCCCCGTCGAGGCCAGAAACCTGCTCCGGTTTGAGCCCGCCGTGCGTGGCCTGGAGTTTAGGCCCAGCGCGAGCCGCCTCACGGTCACCGGGGAGTTCGCCCGCGACACGCTGTACACCGTGAGCGTCGTGCCCACGGCGATCACCGATCGCCAAGGCCGCGCCTTGGACATGACCGGACCCAGCACAGTCCACATGCTGTTCCCCGCCGTGGTGCCGACGGCCAAGCTCCTCGTGGGCGAAGGCCTCGTCGAGCGCTATGGCCCCCAGCGCCTGCCGATCGAGGGCCAAGGCCAGTCGCGCCTCGACCTGCGCATCTACGCCGCCGACCCCCTGGACCGCACGCTGTGGCCCTTCCCCAGCGAGCCCCTCGCCGTGGACGAAGAGGGCCGCCCGCCGGGCCCCGGTGAGGAGCCCAACTTCACCGTAGACCCCCGCTACGACATCGCGCCGCACATGCTCACCGCCCGGGTGAAGGGCCTGGGCTCGCCGCTCTACTCCGGCCTCGTAGACGTGAACTTGGGCGACGGCGACCGCGCCCGGGGTCACCTCGACCTCGCGCCGATCCTCAGCGCGGCCCAGGGCGCGGCCCGCCCCGGCACCTACCTCGTCGGCGTGCGGCACCCCGACCAGCCTGGCCCCCGCCGTTACACCCGCGTTCAGGTGACCGACCTGAGCCTCACCGCCGTCGAGGAGCCCCTCGCCGTGGAGCTGTTCGTCAGCTCTCTGCGCACCGGCGGCGTCGTCTCCGGCGCGACGATCCGTGTGGAGGCCGCCCGCGTCGACGCCGACCAGAAGGCCGACTGGGTGACCGTGTGGAGCGGCACCACGGATGGTCGAGGCCGCGTGCGCTGGCTCGCCCCGGGAAGAGCCGAGGAGGATCCCCAGCTCACCCTGCGCCGGGTCGTCGTGCAGAAGGGCGATGATGTGCTCGTCTTGGCGGCCTCTCGCCCGCCGGAGCAGTACACCGAGCGCGGCTGGAGCAAGACCGGCGGCTGGCTGGGCTACACCGTCGCCGATCTCGCCCAGCGCGCGCCCCAGGCGAGCCTCCTGGCCCACGTCTTCTCCGAGCGCCCGATCTACCGCCCCAACGAGGTGATTCACCTGCGCGGCTTTGTGCGCGGTCGTGACGCGGGCCTGCTCACCCGCCTGCCCGAGGGCGGCGCCTTGGCGATCAGCGGCCCGAACAACAAACAGTGGCGTGTGCCCGTCGTGATGACCGCGACCGGCGGCTTCTACCACCGTTTTGACGAGGCCGACCTCCCCAGCGGAGACTACGTCGCCCGCTACGAGCACAACGAGGGCGGCAGCATCGGCGAGGTCCGGTTTAAGGTCGAGTCCTACCGCCTGCCCGAGTTTGAGGTGAGCCTACACACGCCGCCCCAAGCGGCCTTGGACGCGCCGTTTGACGTGACCCTCACCGCGTCGTGGTACGCCGGGGGCCGCGTCGCCGAGCGCCCGGTGCGCTGGCGTGTGGTCGAGACGCCCGCGGCCTGGACGCCCCCCGGCGCCGAGGGCTTCCGCTTCTCCTCCGATGGCCGCTACGGCCGCGCCGGGCGTTTTGAGGCCCGGGCCGCCACCGAGACCCTCGGCTTCACCGACGCCGAGGGCGGCGCGCGCATCACCCTCGACCCGTCCATGGAGCTCTCGTCGATGCCCCGGCGCTATGTCGTCGAGGCCACGGTGACCGGCGCCGACGACCAGACCGTCACGACGACGGTGAGCGTCGACGCCTTGCCCACCTTCACCTTGGGCGTCAAAGCCCCCCGGTACCTGGAGAAGACGACGACGCTCCCCGTCGAGGTCCTCGCCTTGGGCCCCACGGGCAAAGCCGTCGCCGATCTCGACGTCACCGTGCGGCTCATCCACCGCCAGTGGCACAGCCACCTCCAGGCCGGGGACTTCACCGAGGCCGAGGCCCGCTACGTCTCTGAAGTCGTCGAGGTGCCCGTCGAGGAGCGCATCGTGCGCAGCGGCGCCAAGGCGGTGCCGATCGCCTTCACCTTGCCCCGGGCGGGGGTGTACCTGGTCGAGCTAGAGGCCCAAGACAAGCTCGGCCGCGCCCAGGTGGTGCGGGTTGATCTGTACGCCGGGGGTGAGCAGTCCGTCACCTGGGAGAAGCCCAGCGGCGCCACCTTTGAGCTGAGCCTCGACGCTGAGACCTACAACCCCGGCGACACCGCCAACCTCGTCTTGCGCAGCCCCTTCCGCGAGGCCGAGGCCCTGATCATCACTGAA
>JBEAVX010000403.1:0-3102 GCA_041160755.1 Pseudomonadota bacterium | reverse complement strand
AGCGCTACGTTCGCATCGTAGAAGTCGTGGGTTCGAGTCCCATTTGCTCCACCATCAGGCCTCGCTGGTTCGCCAGCGGGGCTTTTTTGGTTCCTTGCCCGGGGATCCCGCTTGCCGGGGGTCGCTCGCCTCGGGGCGCATTCTCCGCCAGGGACGGGCCTACAGCGGTGGTCACCGAGCTTGGTCCACCTCGCTCGCCGGGCGACGCTTGTTCGGCCCCGCCTTGCCCAAGCGCCCCCATGCGTCGGCTCGGCGAGCCCAACCAGGCGCCGCCCTTCGGCGCGATCTTGAATCAACCTCGGTGACCCCCGCTGTACCTGCGCGGCACGCCGCCCGCTGGGTACAATGACCGTGCCCTGATCCCCTCGCCCCGCCTGACGGCGCCTTTGGAGCCCCGATGCCGACCGCTCTGCTCACCCTCCTGCTCGCCTGCGCCGGAGAGACCTCGAAGGATCTCCAAGAGAGCGCCACGGACAGCGCGCCCGTCGTCGACACCGAGGGCGAAGAGACCGGGGAGACCGGCGGCGACAGCGGGACGACGACGGAGACCGGGGAGACCGGCGACACCGGTGAGACCAGCGACCCCGGCCCGCTGGAGCTGCTCGGCCTCGACGCCGCCACCGTAGACGAGGGTGAGGCGCTCGCGCTCTCCTACACCCTGAGCCGCCCCGCCCGGCTGTTCGCCTTGGGCCTGCCCCCCGGCGCGCGCTGGGACGAGGCCACCGGGACGCTGAGCTTCACGCCGGACTCGATCCAGGGCGGGCGCTCCTGGTCGGTCACCCTCGTGGCCACGGACGGCGCGCTGCAGGTCGAGCGTGAGGTGACGATCGAGGTGCTCGACACCATCACCCCGCCCGCGCCGGTGGTGGTCTCCTCGGTGACCGGCGCGGGCTGGACCCGCTACCTGATCAGCCAGACCACAGACGAGTGGCTCGACAGCCCGGGCAACGCCGGGCGCAGCCTCACGGCGATCCTCTGCGTGCCCAGCGCCGCCACGGCGGACGCCCCGGCGCCGGTGCAGGTCGTGCTCCACGGCATCGGGGCGACCCCCAACCCAGCCTGCTCGACCTCCAACGTGCTCCTCAACCCCAGCGACCCCGACGTGAGCTTCTGGTTCGGCTACGCCTCGAACCTGCCCGCCGCCGAGCCCTCGGGGGAGGTGCTGCCCTACACCCAGCGCCGGGTGCTGCACCTCCTGGAGTGGGCGCTCCAGCAGCACCCCCAGGCCGATCCGACCCGGGTGAGCCTCAGCGGCTACTCCATGGGCGGCGCGGGGTCGGTCACCCTCGGGGTGATGCACGCCCGCCACTTCAACATGGTGCAGTCCCTCCACGCCCAGACCGTGCCGCTCCTGCACCGGCCCTCCCGAGAGGCCCAGCTCGCGAGCCTCTGGGGCACCATCGACGCGGCCTTGCCCGGGCAGACGGGGGCCTCGGTGTGGGAGGAGCAAGACCTCACCGCCTGGCTGATGGACTCCCCCGAGGCCCGGCGCCAGTTCATCGTCTACAAACACGGCAAAGACGACGCGAACGTGCTGTTCTCGACGGTGCTGTTCCCGAGCCCCCTGACCGGCGTGAGCTGGGCCGAGGCCCTCCAGAGCCAACACATCGGCCACTTCATGATCTGGGACGAGGCGAGCCACTTCGCCCTGGATCCCCTGCTCGGCCCCTTGTGGTGGACGAGCGGCTGGGACCTCGCGACAGACCCCGCGGCCTCGCTGCGCCTCAACGAGAGCTTCCCGGCCTTCTCCTCCTACGCCCTCGACCGCGACCCCGGCGACGGGAGCGGCAACGGCCTGCGCGACTACGACGACGAGACGGCCTATTCCGGGGACGAGTCCATCGCCGGGGACACCGGCTGGACCGGCGACATCGCGGGCACGCTGAACCGCGGGCTCCGCTGGGACCGCGCCGCCTTGGTCGATGAATTAGACCGCTGGTCTATCCCCCTGCGCGCCCTCGACGGCCCCGGCGGCCCGCCCCCGGCGAGCGGCTACCCCACGACCGGCGACGTCCCCGATGGCGCCCTGCCCGCGTCGGTGGACGTGACCTTGCGCCGCGTCAACGCCTTCCAGACGACCCCCGGCGAGCTCGTGGACTGGACCTTCGGCGCCCAGAGCGGCGTCGCGACGGCGGACTCCTATGGCGACGTGACCGTCGAGGGCCTGCTCATCACGAGCGAGTGGCAGACCTTGGAGGTGCGGCGTCGGTGGTGAGGGTGCGTCGGCGACGGGGGGCTGGATCCTTGGCGCCTAGCGCGGCGACGCCATCGCAGGCACACGGCGAGGTGAGCATAGAGGGCCGGCTCGTCACGAGCGAGCGGCGGGCGTTGGCGGAGCGGCGTCGGGGGTGAGAGGGCGCTGGTGGCGTCGCCAGGGTCGCCGTGTAGGTTGAGGGTCGGCTCGTCACGAGCGGGCGGCAGGCGTTGGCGGTGCGGCGTTCGTGGTGAGAGGGCGCCCAAGCGCGCCCCGCGACGCGGTGAGGTGAGCATCGAGGGCCTGCTCCGCACGAGCGAGCGGTAGGCCTTGGCGGTGCGGCGTTGGTGGTGAGAGGGCGTCCAGGTGGCGTCGCCAGGGCCGCTGAGCACGGCGACGGGGAGGGTTAAGGGCCTGGTCCTCACGAGCGAGCGGCAGACCTTGGCGGTGCGGCGTCGGTGGTGAGAGTGCGCCCAGGTGGCGTCGCCAGGGCCGTCGTGCACGACGAAGGGAGAGGGCTAGGCCCGCTCGTCACGAGCGAGCGGCAGGCCTCGGCAGCGGGGCGTGGGTGGTAAGACGGCGCCCAAGCGCGCCCCGCGACACGGCGTCCAGGTGACCTCCCCCGACGATCTTGGGGACGCACCCCGAGGACGAGGCAGGTCGAGCGTAAGCCGTCTATAGGCGCCACACGCGGCGAGCCCGTGTCAGCCAGACCCTCCCGAACCCCCTGCGCGTCTCCTGCCCCCCGGTCCCCGTCGCCCCTGCAGAGAGCCGAACCCCGCGCCGAGAAGGCGCCTTGGAGCCAGGCCTAGGCCGATCTCCGCGCCCGACGCCCCACGCCTTGGCCCTGGCCGCCGCGCTCGACGACCCCCGGTGAACGCCGAGGGCGCGCCTGCCCGCCCTTGATC
>JBEAVX010000392.1:0-5410 GCA_041160755.1 Pseudomonadota bacterium | reverse complement strand
GTGTCGAGCCACTCTTGGCCCTCGTGGCGGTATCGAAGCTGCACCGCGCGCCACTCACCGCCGAGGAGGCCGTCCAGCGCGCGCGCGGGGGTGAGGCGCTCGGGGCTGGCGTGCTGGAGGGGCGTTGTCTTCACGAGCACCTCCAGGGCCTCGCCCAAGGCGCTCACGTCGCGAAAGAGCGCGCGCAGCGTGTCCTCGTCGATGTCTTGTTGGAGCAGCTCGGGCAGCACGAGGGGCGGCTCATCCGTGGGGGCGCTCACGGCGTCACGCCGGGGCGAAGGTCGAGCTCCGCGGAGGAGGCGTGACACTGTGTGCAGCTCGAACGATCGGGGTGGGTGCTCCGTAAGGCGTCGCGGCCGTTGGGGCCGTGACACGACATGCAGCGCTCCCGCATCGTCGTCTTGTGGGGGATGACCGGCGGGGCGATGGACCAGGCCCGCGCCCCGGCGGTGGGAGACACGAGGCCGACGAAGGCGTTCTCTCCAAACGAGTCGTCGGGAGGCAGCGCCGCGCCGGGGGACGGCCCCTCGTTGACGACGTGGCATTGTGTGCAGGAGGTGTAGGCCTCGTGAGACATCGGCGGCGCGAGGCGCCCCCGGATCTGCATCCCCGAATCATGGCAGGCGAGGCACTCCGAGACGCTCTGCTGGCGGATGTCGTGGGGGATGGTGGGCGGCGCGCCGTCATAGGCCCGCAACGCGGCGCGGTCGGCGAGGTCCTCAGGCTTGGACGTGCCCTCTAAGCTCACGGGGTCGAGCACGCCCGGCCCAGCGAAGCGCGCGAGCTCTGTGGGCCAGTCGCTCCCCAGCCGGGGCGGGATGTGGCGCTTCTCGGCGTAGGTGATCGCCGGGGGCGCCTCGTCCGACTCCGAGGCCTCGACGTCGCCGAGATCCATCGCCTCCGGCGGCCGCTGCACCCCGACGAAGAAGCCGATGAGCGCGATCCCGATGATCACGGCGAAGCCGACGTGGAGGGCCTGCTCAGAGGAGGGCGTAGACATGGCTCAGCTCACGATGCGCGTCACGGAGACGGCGCATTTTTTGTAGTCGGGCTGCTTCGAGAAGGGGTCGTACTCGTGCAGGGTGAGCAGGTTGATCTGTATCCGCTCATCAAAGAAGGGCACGAACAGGCTGCCGGGGGGCGGGTCGCCGCGCCCGTCGATCCACACCGGGAGCGTGATCGATCCGCGTCGGGTGGTCAGGCGCACCGTCTCACCGTTCTGGATGCCGAGCTTTTGGGCGTCGTGGCGGTTCATCTCGACGTAGGCCTGGGGCATCGCCGCGCGAAGCTGGGGGATACGCCGCGTCATCGTGCCGCTGTGCCAATGCTCCAGCACCCGGCCTGTGCACAGCCAGAAGGGGTATTGTCCGTCGGGGGACTCGGGCGGAGGGTCGGCGGGGTGGAACCAGATCTGCGCTCGGCCATCCTTGGTGGTCGAGTGATAAAATTCGATCTCCGCGCCCTTCTTGACGTAAGGATCGTCAAACTCGGAGAAGCGGAAGCGGGTCTCGCGCCAGGTGCCGTCAGGCTGCTGCACGACGGGCCAGCGTAAGCCGCGCGCCTTCACATACTCGTCATAGGGGGCGAGATCTTTGTGTTTGGTGCGGCTGAACAGGCGATACTCCTCAAACAGCGCCTTATCGACGTTCAGCTCGTAGTACCGGCGCCACTCCCAGACCGGCACCTCGCGGCCTTGGGCGTCGGCGAAGGTGAACAAGAAGCGCCCGTCTTTGTCGAGCATCCCCGGGTGGCCCCGGCGGTGCAGCTCTTTGGCCACGGCGATGGTCTGCCAGCAGTCGTCGCGGGCGTCGCCGGGCGGGCTCACCATCTTGAACCACTGCTGGGTGCGGCGCTCGGAGTTGCCGAACATGCCGTTCTTCTCGACCCACATCGCGCTCGGCAGGATGAGATCGGCGATCTGGGTGGTGGCGGTGGGGTACACGTCGGAGCAGATGAGGAACTTGTCGGGGTCTTTGACGCCGGGGTCCACGAGCAGCGATCGGTTGGGCAGGGTCTGGCCGGGGTTGGTGACCTGCACCCAGATCGTGTGGATGTCGCCGCCGTCTTTTTTGGGCGTAGACCAGCGCTTCCACATCTCGACGGTGTGATAGCCGGGCTTGGCGCTGATGCGCCCGGCGGGCAGGTTCCACAGCTTCTCGGCGTTGGCCCGGTGCTCGTCTTTGGTGACCACGCCACCGCCGGGCAGGGCGTGGGACAGGGTGCCTACCTCACGCACCGTGCCGCAGGCGCTCGGCTGGCCGGTGAGGCTCGTCGGGGCGTCGCCGGGGCGCCCGAAGTGCCCGCTCAGCAGATGAACCCCATGCACGAGGCTGTTGATCGCCGTGCCTCGGGTGTGCTGGTTCATGCCCATACACCACAATGAGGTGATCTTGAGGTCGCGACGGCCAAAAAGCCCGGCGAGCATTCGGATGTCTTTGGCGGGCACGCCGCTCAGCCGCTCGACATACTCCGGCGTGAACGGCGCCAAGGCCGCGCTGAACTCCTCAAAGCTCATCGCGGCGCCTTCTAAGGCGGCGGGCTCTGAAGGTTTACGGAAGTTGCAGTGTTTGCTGACGAAGTCTTTGTCGTAGGTGCCGCTCTTGAGCAGCAGGTGGGCGACGCCGTTGGCGATGGCGAGGTCGGTGTTCGGCTCAAACTCCAGGAAATGCTGGGCGTGGGCGGTGGTGCGGGTGCGCCGGGTGCCGATGTCGATGAGCAGCACCTCCTCGCCCCGGTTGCGGCGGTCGATCACCCGCGAGAACAGGACGGGGTGCATCTCCGCCGGGTTGTTCCCCCAGCAGATGAGCACGTCACACTCGTCCAGATCGGTGTAGCAGCCCGCGGGCTCGTCTACGCCGTACACCGCCAAGAACCCGGTCACCGCAGAGGCCATACAGAGCCGCGCGTTGGGGTCGATCTGGTTGTTCGCGATGCCCCCCTTCATCAGCTTCTGTGCGGCGTACCCTTCAGGGATCGTCCACTGGCCGCTGCCGTACATGGCGAAGCCCGCCGGGTCCATCATCACGCGGTCGGCGATGGTCTGGATCGCCTCTTCCCAGGAGATCGGCACGAGCTGGCCGTTCTTGCGCAGCATCGGCGTGCGCAGGCGGTCCTCCCCGTACAGCGCGAGGCCGACGTGGTACCCCTTGACGCACAAAAGCCCCTTGTTCACCTCGGCTTGGGGGTCTCCGGCGATGGCGACGATCTTGCCCTTCTCGACGCCCACCTGGACGTGGCAGCCCGTGCCGCAGAACCGGCAGGGGGCCTTGTCCCAGCGCACGCCCGGCCCGTAGGCGCGGGTGGGGTCTTCAGCGGCGGCCTCTTGGGCGAAGGTGCCCGCGGCGGCGGCGCTCGCGGCGGCCAAGGCGCTCAGCTTGAGGAACTCGCGGCGGTCGGGGGTCATGGTGTGCTCTCCACGGCGCCAACGTCGGCGTCCTGGTGGTTTGAGAGGTCGGAGAAGTCAGCGAACACCAGCTCAATGAACGTGACGCCGGGCAGAGACTCCAAGGCGTCCCAGGCGGCCTTGTCTTGGGCGCGGTCGGGCGTGTCGAGCACGACGGGCACACGGTCACCGTGGGCCTCGCCGAGCGTCACCGCCGGGGTGGACTGGAGCGTGGCGAGGGTGGCCGCGCGCAGGGTGGGCGTTTGACTCAAGGTCAGAACGGCGCTCACGATGGGCATCACGCGCCTCCCGCGGGTTGGGGCTCGTCAGGCTCGGCGTCTGGGAGCTGGTGACGCATCCGACCGGCGAAGATCTCGACAGCGATCTTGATGCCCAAGGTGAACACGATGAGCCCTGCGGCCCAGATGCCTACGACGACACGCCACTCCAGCTCGTTGGGCATGTACTCGACGAGCTCATGCAGGGTGGAGGGCACAAAGCCGGGGATGATCAGGCCCATGCCCTTCTCGATCCAGACGCCGACGAAGGTGAGCGCGCAGGCGATGTCCGCCAGCCAGAGCTGGCTCTTGGCGCGGGCGGAGAGCAAGATCACCGCGGCGACGCTGTTAAAGGCCAAGGCCGTCCAGATCCAGGGCACCAGCGCGTTGTGTCCGTGCAGCCCCAAGAACAGGTAGCTCGCCGAGGCGGTGTGGCTGCCTCCCGAATAAAACTCGGTGAACACCTCGGAGCCCACAAAGAACAGGTTGAGCAGCACCGTGACCCGCAAGATGCCGAGCAGAGTGTGCAGAGGCGCGTCGGGGATCGGCACCTTGGCGACGCGGCGGATCACCTGGAGCGCGAGCACAATAAACGCCGGGCCCGAGACGAAGGCCGAGACGATGAACCGCGGGGCCAAGATCGCCGTGTTCCAGAACGGGCGACCGCCCAAGCCGCTGAACAAGAACGCGGTGACCGTATGAATGGACACGGCCCAGGCGATGCTCAACATCACAAACGGCAGGTACCAGCGCTTCTCGGGGCGCCGCCCCAGAAACCGCGTGTACAGCAGATACCCACAGATGTGCAGGTTGATGAGCAGGTAGCCGCCGAGCACCACGACGTCCCAGGTCAACATCGAGACCGGCCAATGAAACCTGCCCAGCCCCGGCATGAGGTGCCAGGCGCGGTCGGGGCGCCCGAGGTCTACGTTCACGAACAGAAGCGCCATGACGATCGCGGCCACGGCGAGGAGCTCACCGACGATCACCACGTCGTGCATGGCCTTGTCTTTGTAGATGTAGGCCGGGATCACCATCATGACCGCCCCGGCGGCGAGGCCGACGGTGAAGGTGAAGTTGGCGATGTACAGCCCCCATGAGACGTGGTCGCTCATCGCGGTGAGGCCCATGCCGCCCACGACCTGCTGGGCCCAGGCGTTCACGCCCACGAGCGCCAGCGCCGTGAGCAGGGTCATCCAAGTGTAGAACGGCCAGCCGCCGTCTGTGGCGACACCCATGGCGTCGCGTAAGAACGCGGGGTAGGATCGAGCGTGGTTCATGCGCCCTCCTATTTGTCGAAGAAGTAGAAGAAGCGCGGGCGTGTGCCGAGGTCCTCTTTGAGCACAAACGTGCGTTTGTTCTCTAAGACCCAACGAATCTCGCTGTTGGGGTCGAGCATGTTCCCGAACACCCGCGCCCCGGTGGGGCAGGCCTCCAGACACGCGGGCAGACGCCCTTTGCGGGTGCGATGCAGGCAGAACGTACACTTCTCCATCACACCTTGGGGCCGCACACGGTTGCTGAGGTAGGCCTGATCGGGGTTGATCTCCTCAGCGGGGATCTCCGGCTTGTGCCAGTTGAAGCGGCGGGCGTGGTACGGGCAGGCCGCCTCACAATACCGGCAGCCGATGCACCAGTTGTAGTCCACGACGACGATGCCGTCGGGCTCTTTCCAGGTGGCCTCGATGGGGCACACCGACACGCAGGGCGCGTTGTCGCACTGGTGGCACTGCACGGGCATGTAGCTCCG
>JBEAVX010000749.1:0-5550 GCA_041160755.1 Pseudomonadota bacterium | reverse complement strand
CCTTACACCGACGATCCTACGAACGCTGGCCTCACGCTCTTGAGCCGAGCGGAGATCGCCGCTGTGACCCGCCGCGCGCTGCCCTTCGGCGCCCAGGTGGCCGTTCACGCCATCGGTGACGCGGCGGTGAGCGACACCCTCGCCGCCTTCGCCGAGGCCCGCGACGCCTTGCCCGGCGCCGCCGCCGTGCCGCTGCGGCTAGAGCACGCCCAGGTGGTGCGGCCCGAGGACTGGGCGCTGCTGAAGGCCGAGAACGTCGTCGCCTCGATGCAGCCCACCCACGCGACCTCAGACATGCCGTGGGCCGAGGCGCGTCTGGGCCCGGATCGGGTGGATTGGAGCTACGCGTGGCGGGCGCCGCTCGACCTCGGCGTCGTCTTGGCGTTCGGCTCAGACTTCCCCGTCGAGAACGTCTCGCCGAGCTACGGTCTGTGGTCGGCGACCACCCGGACGAGCCTCGACGGCGCGCCCGCCGGCGGCTGGCGGCCTGAGCACCGGCTCACCGTGGAGGAGACGATCACGGCGTTCACCAGCGCCACCTACGCCGCCTTGGGGCGCGGCGAAGGTGGGGAGATCGCCGACGGCGCCGTCGCCGACCTCACCCTCTGGCGCGCCGAGCCCCGCGAGGGCGGGGTGTGGTATGAGCCCGTCGCTGTGCTCATCGACGGGGTGATGCTCGCCCGGGGCGACTGAGCTCACCAGGCCTCGGCGCCGCCCTCGGTGACGCTCACGCCCGCCATCAGCGCGAACACCTCGTCGTCGACGTCGCCGAAGCTCCCGGCGTGGGGCAGCACAAACATGACCGTGTGGTCCAGAATCACGGTCCCAGCGGGCACGGTGACGCTGGAGGCCGCGCTGGTGTCGGCGTAGTCGTTGGCGTAGGTGATGAGGTAGGGGTTGTACAGGCTGATGCCGCTGGTGACGTAGATCGGCGCCGAGCGGTAGGCGAAGCTCACGCCCCAGGTGCCGTTGGAGCTGTCGGCGTAGAGCGCGTTCGTCGTGTCTGTGGTGAATGTGCCGCCGCCGATGTTGGGCTGCACGCTCTCCCAAGGCCGAACGCCCGAGGTGAAGTGACCGGAGTGGTTCAGCGTGGTGCTGGCGTTCGTCTCATGAAGCGTCTTGTTCCACAGCTCCGGGCGCCCGTCGATCATCCAGTACCAGTTCGTGACGTTCATCGTCGAGGCCGCGGTGAACGCGGTGATCATCGCCACCACGGGGCCGTCGAGGGTGAGGCTCGTCGTCCCCGAGACATACATCGGCGTGTTGCTCCAGGTGCCGCCGAAGAACACGCCGTTGCCGCAGCAGGAGTCGGTCTGGGACATGAGGCTGGGGCTCGCGCCGGTCGTGATGGCGCTCATCAGGCCGCCGCCCGCCGTCGAGAAGCTCGCGGCGGAGAGGTTGTTGGCGAGGCCCATCGCGGTGCTCACGAGGCTTGAGGTGCTCGAC
This sequence comes from Pseudomonadota bacterium, assembly GCA_041160755.1. Lineage (GTDB taxonomy): Bacteria > Myxococcota_A > UBA796 > UBA796 > CAJQPC01 > JADKFE01. Next base: position 4,104 of record JBEAVX010000749.1, on the reverse strand, counting down.
GGCGCGCTGCCCGAGGTGTCGAAGTAGATGGCGAACTCGGCGGTCTCCCCGGCGGCCACGGCGTCTAGGGTGGTGGAGTCGCCGTCCGCGTCAAAGAGCCAGAACACGTCGCCACGATCGTCGTTAGGGTCGTCGTCGTGGTCGAGGCCGTCAAACAGCCCGGCGACGCCGTCCTCAAACTGGCTGGTCAGGGCGGGCTGGCCGAGCGCGCAGTCTTGGCGCACGACGCGGATCGAGCCCTCGTCGATGGACCCGCTCACCCCCAAGGCCGCGAGCGCGGCGGCGAAGTCGATGGTGACCGCCACCGGCGGGCTCTCGCTGTCGTTCGCCGGGGCGGTGACCGTCACCGGCACACGGTAGGCCCAGGCCTCGTCCCACCAGGCGTCGGCGCCGTCGGCGGATCCGTCACAGTTGTTGTCTACGCCGCTGTCACAGACCTCCAGGGCGTCGGGGTTCACGAGCACGTCGCCGTCGTCGCAGTCGGTGTCGTCCTCCACAGCGCCCGTCGGGGTGGAGCAGCCCTTCACCTCGACGTCGGGATCACCGAAGCCGTCGCCGTCGTCATCGGCGTAGTAGGTCTCGGCGTCGAGGCTGTCTGAGGGATCGACGCGCCCGTCACAGTCGTTGTTGTCCAGCACGCCGCCCGTGGGGGCCTCGCAGGCGCGGGTGGCGGCGTCTGGGTCGCCAAAGCCGTCGCCGTCCCCGTCGTTGTACCAGTCCACGGCGTCCTCAGAGGTCTCGGGATCGGTCACGCCGTCGCAGTCGTTGTCGACGTCGTCGCAGAGCTCCGCGGCGTCGGGGCTCACGGCGGCGTCGAGATCATCACAGTCTGTCGGCGTGGCGGCGTAGCCCTCGGGGGCCTCGCAGGCCTCGACGGGGTAGTCGGCGTCGCCGTGGCCGTCCCCGTCGAGGTCTTGGTAGTAGGTGGTCGTCACGCCCTCGTCGATGGATCCGTCGCAGTTGTTGTCCCGGGCGTCGCAGATCTCTTCAGCGCTGGGGTTCACCGCCGCGTCGCCGTCGTCGCACTCTTGGCAGGCGGCGAAGCCGTCGCCGTCGCCGTCGGCGTAACCCACGGACCCATCGCAGTTGTAGTCGTTGGGATCGGCGCAGTCGGTCTCTTCAGCGCCGGGGTTGTACCGGGCGTCGGCGTCGTCGCAGTCCTCCGCCACGGTGGAGGTGGACTCGGGGGCGTCACAGGCCAAGATCGCCTCTCCGGCGCCGTACCCGTCGGCGTCGGCGTCGGTGTACCAGGCGGTCGGGTCTACGGCGTCCTCATCAAGCTCACCGTCACAGTCGTTGTCGCGGTCATCGCAGCGCTCGTCCGCGCCGGGGTAGCTCGTCGGATCGTTGTCGTCGCAGTCCTCGTCCGAGAGGCTGCCGTCGCCGTCCTCGTCGGTGGGGCCGCCGCTGTCGTCGGCGCCGCTGTCGTCGCTGTCGTCGGCGCCGCTGTCCGCCGTGGGCAGCTCCGTGTCTACGGTGGGGCCGTCGTCTTTGTCGCAGGCGGCGAGCACGAGCAGCGAGAGCACGGTGAGGGCAGGGGAGAGGGCGCGCATTGGAGGGGCTCCGTCGTAGGATGCCCAAGGATAGCCGTGATCTGCGCCGATCTGGGGCTCAGCGGGCGCGCCGGGTTAGTCTTGGGCCCATGAACACCCTCTATGTCGGTGACGTTCATGGCTGCGCCGCTGAGCTGCGAGAGCTGCTGGAGCGCGCCCCCGACGCCCACGTCGTGCTCTTGGGCGACCTCTTCACCCGTGGGCCCGACCCCCTCGGCGTGTGGCGAGTCATCCAAGATCGGCGTTGTGAGACGATCCTCGGCAACCACGACGCCCGGGTCATCCAGCGTTGGCGCGAAGATCCAGCCAAACTTCGGGCCACGCCCGTCGCCGCGCTCATGGACGAGGCGCCCGAGGCCTTGGCGTACCTAGAGGCCGCGCCGGTCTTCCGGTTTGACGACGGCCTCATCGCCGTTCACGCCGGGGTTCACCCCCAGCTCGGCCCGGCGGGCACACCCCGGCACATGGCGCTGCACCTGCGGCGCTTCCCCGATGATCAGCGCGCCGACAACCCCTTCTGGTACGACGCCGGGTGGACGGGGCCCCTCGTGGTGTTTGGCCACGACGCCATGCGGGGCCTCGTCCAGCGGCGCCACGCGGGGCGGCCGACGGCCTTGGGCCTCGACACGGCCTGCGTGTATGGCGGCGCCTTGACCGGCTGGCTGCGCGGCGAGGACCGGCTGATCTCGGTGAAGGCGCGGCGGGCCTATTGCCCCGTGGGGTAGGCGACCGGGCTCACTTGCGCCGCTTGTCACCGCCGACGCCGCCGTACAAGGTGCCGTAGGGGCTGCGCCCGGCGTCTTTCTCGGCCTTGAGCGCCTGCACGCAGGCCTTGTGCTGGTCGCTGCGCCCCGGGTCTACCCCACGGGCCGCCGAGCCGATGAGCGTGAGGATCTCCCCTTCACCATAGGCCCAGCGCCGCCGCCAGCTCGCCTGGGGGGAGACGAGAGACGGCAGCACACCCAGCACAAACAGCGTCAAGAAGGCCACGCCCAAGGTCCCTCGAACCGAGGGCCTCACGGCCTCGGCGAGCCTCGGCCAGCGGGAGAGGGGCGCCCAGAGCGCCTCACGCAGCCGATCGACGCGGGCGGCGATGAAGCCCGGCGCCGCGCCCTCACACAAGGTCGCCCAGGCGACGCCCATCAGCACGGCGAAGACGGGCATCGAGCTGCCCAGGTAATGAAGCTGGGCCCGCTGCAGCTCCACCGCGCCCTTAAACGCCATAAAGAACGGCACCCCGGCGCCAAACACCGCGACGAGGCGGGCAAAACGCTCGGGGCCACGAAGCAGGCTGAGCGCGGTGAGCGCCGTCGCCGCCACCCAGATCGGCGTCCACGGTGAGACGTGCTCGGCCAAGAGCCGGTGCAGATCGGCGGTGTCCCAGGCCGAGCGTGGGATCACCGCCGTCTCTCGCATCACCCACAGGATGGTCTTGGGGATGTCCTCCGGCGGCGAGCTGCCCCAGATGAACGCGCTGTCGGCGCGAAACGGGGCGGTGAGGGCCGGGTCGGTGAAGCCCCACTCCACAAACCGCTGGCGGGGGTTCATCACCTCCTCCAGGCTGATGTTGAAGCGGTAGGCCCAGGGCCCGAGCCTCCAGGCGGTCACGACGGGGACGACAAACGCCGTGAGATTCAGCACAGTGCGCAGCGCCCAGCGGCCGAGCCCGGCGACCCCCGGCGCGGGCCAGATCGCGGCGGCGAGCCCCAAGCCCAGGTACGAGACCGCCCAGAACAGGCCCCGAAAGTCCGCGAGCCCCGCGAGGCCGACGCCGACCCCGGCGAAGAGCAGGGCGCCGGGGCTGCGCAGCCGCCAGGCCACCGCCGCCCCGGCGCCGCCGAGCACAAACCACCCGGTCATCTCGTCGTACAGGCTCAAGGTGCGCGACATCACCACGACGGGCATCATCGTCGCCGCGCTCAAGGCCGCCGCCACCCCGGCGAGGCGACCGTGCGCCGCGCGGGCCCAGAGGTAGAGCCCGGCGCCGATCATGGCGCTGGAGAGCAGGCCCGCCCAGGCCATGCCGTCGATGAGGCCCAAGCGGCGGCTGAAGAGCGCCGCGGGCAAGGCCGCCGCCGCCGAGCGCTGCTTGGTGAACCGCTCAGGCTCGTCCATCGCCAAGGCGCTCACTGAAGAGCAGTACTCGTGGAAGTCGGAGCACAAGAAGTTGTCGCCGATGAGGTAAAAGCGCGCCAGCCACACCCCACACAAGGCCGCGAACACCGCGCCGACGGCGGCGGCGAGGGCCAGCTCTCGGGGCCACGACCAAGGCGAGGCCGTCCCTGGGCCCGACGTGGGGCTGACGAGCCAGATCCCGAGGGGGACCAAGGCCAGCGGCAGGAGCGAGGTCATCATGCTCACCCCACGAGTTTACACAACTCAGCCCTCGCGCGGGACGTGGCGCAGCTCCTCGCCGTTTCGGTGGCCGTGGGCCCGGCCGTCGAGGTCAAAGCTCAAGGGGTCGGCGGGCTCGGGGCGCACGGTGAGGCGGCGGGCGCTCACGAAGGGGTCGAGGCCGAGGCCCCGCTCATCCACGCCGGAGACGGGGCCC
>JBEAVX010000355.1:0-3390 GCA_041160755.1 Pseudomonadota bacterium | reverse complement strand
CGGAGCTCGGCGCATTCGGCCGTTTAACCCAAGCGCAGCGACCCGACCTTGGCCCCAGAGGTCAGCGGGAGCGCAAGGAGTTGTTGCGGTTTTTGGGGGTCCGAGGTAGCCTCAAGGGTGTCTCCCCCCGTCACCCCGCGCAAGAAGCAGCACCTCGGAGGTCTGGAATGAGCGGCCTGCGCCATGAGCCGGTCACCCCCACCGTCGCGCCCTCTGGCCCGACGACCTCCGCGCCGACGACGTCCCGTGACCAACGGCAAGACTCTCTGGGCAACAACGAGGTGCAGCGCCAGGTGATGAGCGGCGGCCCCGGCGAGCCCGCGAGCGGCGGTGACGCCGACCCGGTCAACCTCCCGGGCTCCGTCGCCGCCGACGGCGCCTTGTCGTACTACCGGCGACGCCACGGCGACTTCTCCACCCGGTACACCGACGCTGGGCTCACGCCGCCGACGTATTACCTGGGCTACGGCGAGAAGTACGTCGGGCGGTTCACGAACGAGACGAACGACCGCCTCACCGACGAGGGCAAGGCCTGGCTGGTGCGGGCGCGGGTCAACCTCCAGACGGCCATCGAGGGCCGCCGCGACGCCGACCCCGCCGACTTCGACCGCCTGGAGAAGAACGACTCCGCGTTCACCTCCTTTGCGTATGGCACCCACGCCGACGCCTACTGGAACGCCGGGCTGGGCGAGCTTGGCCCCTTCGACCTCGCAAACATCGGCCTCACCCCCGACGTGCGGGACCTGGTCGCCTTTGACGGGCTCGGCCAGGTCGCCGACATCGGCACCCGGCTCCTGGGCACCTGGGGCGAAGACGCCATCGACTATGTCGCCGGAGACGGCGCCACGGACGAGCTGGTCGATGTGGCGTATGAGGGCTTCGGTGTGGTCGGCGACGGCATCGACGAGGTGTTCGGCGAAGGCACGGCCCAGGCGCTCACCGACGGCGCCGATGAGCTCGGCCAAGACGCCTTGGCCTTGGCTGAAGACGCCCACGGCGTCGCCGCTGAGGTGGTCGGCGAGGGCGTAGACGCCTTGGACTCGGTGCTCGGCGAAGAGGGCGCCACGGAGGCCGCCATCGACTCCGCCCGAGAGTCCGCCAGCGACCTCGCCGACGAGGCGGAGGCGGGCGTGGACTCCGCGTCCGCTTGGGCTGAGGAGGTCTGGGATGACATCTTCTGAGGCGGCGGCGGGCTTTGTGCCCGAGCGCATCGTGGCCCGGCCCGACGGCTCGGGGCTGATGTTCGGCTGGCGCGGCGGCCCGGCCCCCGTGGACCGCCTCGGCGTCATCCTGCGGGTCTACGCCGATGGCGGCGTGCGCACGGTCTGGGAGGGCCCGGGCTGGGTGCGCACCGGCGACCTCCTCGACGGCGCGGGCTTCGCCGTGGTCGGGCACCCGGGCCCCCGGTTCACCCTGCTGCGCGCGGTGTCTGTCGATGTCGGCGGCTGGGTGGAGCTCGGCGAGATCCCCGCCCAGAGCGTCACCTCGGCGCTGATCATGGGCCCGGAGGAGGTCTGGCTCCTCGGCGCGGACACCTTGCTGCGTTGGAAGGCGGGCGAGTTTGAGGAGCGGCGCGCCCCAGGCCGCCGCGACTCCACCCGGGATCGCCTGTTCCGCGTGGGTGACCAGCTCGTGCTGAGCACCCCCGAGGGCCTGTTCTTGTCTCGGGACGACGGCCAGCGCTGGGGCCACCGCAACGTCGACGGCGCCCACGTCCGCGCCTTGGCCTTCCCGTACCTCGCCGCCGTTCAAGACGGCCGCGTGCGTCTGGGCCGCCTGGAGGGCGCGTTCGTCGAGTGGCTCGGCGACATCACCGACCCCGGTGACCCGCTCTCGATGGGCTGGACGGCGCGGCCCTCGGGCGCGGCGATGCAGCTCGCCTTGGTGCCCGACGACCCGGCGGCCCACCCCGGCCTCGCCGTGGCCGCGTCCCACCCCGACGGCGGCTTCGTCACGAGCCTGCTCGCCTTGCCGCCCACCGAGGCCTGGCTCGGCCTCGCCGGAGACAAAGGCGCCTTGGCGCTCACCGAGGCCCGGCGCATCCTTCAGGCAGGGCAGGCTTGAGCCTGCTGCTCACGCTGTGGGCCTGCCTCGGCGGCGCCCCCCGTGAGCCCACCACCGCCCTCGGCGCCTTGCCCCAAGACTTCACGCCCACCGTCGTCGAGCCTGACGCCGGGGTGATCTTCGGCTTCGGCGGAGGACCCTTCGTGGGCGTGACCGCCCGAACCTTGGCCGCGTGGCGCCTCGGGGCCAAGGCCGCGCCGACGGGGCCTCAAGGCCCGGGCTGGTATGTCGCCGCCGACGGCTCCACCACGGAGCTCTGGGCGGTCATCGCCACGGCGAAGGCCGACAAGTCCGGCAGCGACTACCGCCTCGTCGTCGAGGGCGGCGGGCGCTGGGAGGAGCGTGGGCCGATCCCCGCCACCAGCCTCACGGACCTCGCCGTGGGCGAGGGCGGCGAGGGCTACGCGGTCGGCGTGGGCCAGCTCTGGCGCACCGCCGACGGCGGGCGAAGCTGGTCCCAGATTCGTGGCGCCCCGGCGCCGGGTCAGGTCCAAGAGCAGCTCGGCCTCGTCGGCGAGCGCCTGATCGTGGGCGGCGCGCGGCTCCTGCGCAGCGACGACCACGGCGTGACCTGGCGGGTGCAGCACGACGAGCCCATCTTGGCCACCGACGGCGAGTGGGTGGTCACCGGCCAGACCGGCGCGGCGCGGGTCGGCCAGCTCAACGGCGACGCCATCACCTGGCGCGGATCTTTGCCCGAGGGCCTCCGCCCCGCCGCCATCGCCGGGAGCGCCGAGGGGGTGCGGGTCTTGGCCAACCAAGAGGGCACGAGCCGCCTCGTCGTCTTCACGAGCCGCGACGGCGGCATGACCTTCACCGAGCGCCGCCTGAGCGGCGTGAGCGATCCGGCCTGGGTCGGCCTCGGCGACGCGCTGTGGTGGGTGGACGTGGAGCGGAAGGCCCAGGGCACCCAATCCACGAAGGCGTCTCGATGAGCCTTTGGACCGCCGAGCAGCGGCGAATCCCCGGCGGTGTGCAGCTCCTTTGGCGCCGAGATGGCCGGCCGGCCACCTTGGCCGAGTGGGTCATCGCCCTGAGAGACGAGCCCCAGGCCCGGGCTGCGCTCAACGACACCTTGGCCCAGACGCCGTACAAGGCGATCTTCTGGGAGAGCCTGCCCTTGGCCCAGGCGACGGCCCAGCACCCCGCGCGGCAGGACGTGCTCGACGCGGAGCGGCTCGCGTGGGTCAGCCCCGACCTCCAGCCTTTTGCGGCGCAGCTCAAGGCCCAGCCCGGCGCCTCGGTGGTTCGTTTTGAGAACCTCAGCGGCGACGCGCTCCTGATCGTCCCCGCCGCCCTGACGACGCCGAGCGCCTACCCGCACCT
>JBEAVX010000349.1:0-3181 GCA_041160755.1 Pseudomonadota bacterium | reverse complement strand
TGGAGCTCGTCAAGCGGGTCGTGCGCGAGACGCGGGAGGAGGGCATCGACACCTTCGGCTACTTCATGCTCGGCAACCCCTATGAGACGCCCGCCACCATCCGCCAGACGATCCGCCTCGCCATCGACATGGACCTGGACTACGCGCAGTTCTCCAAGGTCACGCCGATGCCCGCGACGGAGATGTACACGATGATGCTGGAGGAGACGGGCCGCGATTATTGGCGCGAATTTGTGCTGAATCCCCACGATGAGCTCGTGCCCCGCCCACGCTGCAACATGACCGACGCCGAGATTCAGCGCTGGACCCGCATCGCGTACCTGCGCTTCTATTACCGCCCGGAGATGATCAAGCGCCAGCTCAGCCGGGTGAAGAGCGTCGATGAGCTGCGCCGCTCGGCGGAGACGGCTTGGCAGATGATCAAGAACGTCGAGCTGGGGGAGGACTCGGCGGGGATGGAGGTCGTGGGTTAAGGGCCCCGCATGGGCTCCTCCACCGGCCTCCTCTTCCGCGTCACCACCTTCGGCGAGTCTCACGGCGGGGCCATCGGCGCCATCGTCGAGGGCTGCCCGCCGCGCCTCGCCTTGGACCTTCACGCCATTCAGCGGGAGCTGGACCGGCGTAAGCCCGGCCAGTCATCGATCACCACCCAACGCAAAGAGTCCGACCGGGTTCAAGTGCTCTCGGGCCTCGCCGATGGCCTCACTCTGGGCACCCCCATCGCGCTCCTCATCCCGAATGAGGACGCCGACTCTCGGGCCTATGAGCCCTTCCGCGACAAGTACCGGCCCTCTCACGCCGACTACACCTACGACGCGAAGTACGGCGTTCGGGCCTGGGCCGGCGGCGGTCGTGCGTCCGCGAGAGAGACGGCGGCGCGGGTGGCGGCGGGTGCGGTGGCGAAGCAGGCCCTCGCGGCCTTGTGTGGGGTGGAGATCCTCGCCTGGGTGGAGCAGGTCGGCGGCCTTCGCGCCGAGGTGGACCCGGAGACCGTGACGCTCGCCGAGATCGAGGCCAACGTCGTGCGTTGCCCCGACGCCGAGGCCGCCGCGCGGATGGAGGCGCTCATCCGCGAGGTTCGCGCGGACGGCGACACCATCGGCGGCGTGATCCGCTGCGTGGCGCGCAACGTGCCCGCGGGCTTGGGCGACCCGGTGTTCGACAAGCTGGAGGCTGAGCTCGCCCGGGCGATGCTCTCTCTGCCCGCCTGCAAAGGCTTTGAGAGCGGCAGCGGCTTCGCCGGGGTCACCCAGCGCGGCAGCGCCCACAACGACACCTTCATCCCCGTCGAGGGCCAGGTGCGCACGAGCACCAACCGCTCCGGCGGCATCCAGGGCGGCATCTCCAACGGCATGCCGATCCTCTTCGGCGCCGCGTTTAAGCCCGTCGCCACGATCTTTAAGCCCCAAGACACCGTGAACGACGCGGGCGAGGCCGTCACCCTCACCCCGCGCGGCCGCCACGACCCCTGCGTGTTGCCCCGGGCCGTGCCGATGGTCGAGGCCGGGGCGGCCATGGTGCTGCTCGACCACCTCCTGCGCCAGCGCGGCCAGGTCGGCGCGCTGGGGGCGGCGCCGCGATAGCCGCCCTCGGCGCGGCTGTCTTGGGGTCTCGGCGTCATCGGGCTTGATCCGCGCGACGATCCGGGCGACCATGTCCCCGTGCGCCGACGGCGCGTTATCCAATGGGCGCGTGTTGGCTCTCGCCGACACGACGACCCGGTTGGACGACGCCCAACCCTCCAGGAAGAGCAGGCAAGAGGATCGCGTGAGCACCTACTACACCCGTGAGCCCGGCGAAGAAGGCAACATCCTCACTGAAGAGGGCGAGGCTCCAGGCGTTGACCTCGCCGCGCTCCTGGCTCGGGAGCGCCCCCCGCTCCGCGTCGCCATCGAGATCGGCTCGGCCATCGCCGACATCCTCACCATCGCTGAAGAAGATCGTGCGCTGCACGGCGACATCAAGCCGGGCCTGATCAAGATCACCGCCGATGGCGCCGTCGCCGTCGAGGGCTTCAACGCCAACCGCCGCTCCACCCGCGCCCCTGAAGGCAAACCCGTCGGCCACCAGACCGACGTGTTCGGCCTCGGCGTGATCCTCCACAGCCTGCTCTCCGCCGAGCCGCTCGGGGCCTTGCCCAAAGACGCCGACGCCCATGACGACGCGGTGATCACCCGGGTCATGGCGATGGACTTCGCGTCCATCGAGGGCAAACGCTGGCTGGAGGACGTGCGCAAGTTCTTGGCCGGGATCCTCGCCTATCACCCCGACGAGCGCCCCCTGCCGCTCGACGCCGCGAACGTGCTCGCCCAGGTCGCCAGCCAGTGCCCCGGCCAGAGCCTCCGCCAGTGGGCGGCCCAGGTGGTGCCCGCTTCAGGCGGCGTCTCCGGCGGCCGACGCCCCGCGGCGCCGGTTCAGGAGGATCTCGGCGGCCCGAAGAACCTCTCCGGCCCCTTGCCCAAAGGCGCGACCGGCGCGTTCAAGAAGGACAACCGCCAGGCCCCGTCCGCGAAGGGCGAGAGCACGGCGATGTGGTCCAAAGAGAAGATCGCCGCGTTGATGCAGGCTGAAGACGACGAGAGCGAAGAGGCGCCCCCGGCGAAGCCCGCCCGGGGCGGTCGCGGCGGCGGCGGCTACGCCCAAGACGAAGACCTCGGCGGGCCGGCGCCGGTCGCCCCCAAAGGCAAGGCCCCGACCGGCGGGTTCAACGCCTCCGAGGACGACTTCTTCAACGACGAGCCCGCCAAGCCCGCTCGTGGCCCGTTCAACCAGGGCCCCGTCTCCCAAGGCCCCGTCGCGCAGAGCCCCTTCGCCCAGGGCCCCGTCGCCCAGGGCCCCGTCGCCCGAGGTCCGGTCATCACCGGCCCGACGCCCAACAGCGGCGGGGACGGCGGCGGAGACGAGGACGAGGCGCCGGCCTCGGGCAGCAAGCTCAAGTGGGTCGTGATCGGCGCGATCGGCCTGTTCGTGGCCTGCCTCGGCGTCTTCGGCGTCGGCGGCGGGGCGTACTACGCCTACACCAACGGCATGATCGGCGGCGCCACGGAGACCCCAGAGGAGGTCGAGGTGCCCACCGAGGTCGTCGAGGAGCCCGCCGAGGAGCCCGCCGAGGAGCCCGCCAAGACCGACAAGAAGAAGGGCGACACCGCCGCCCCCGCGCCGGAGGAGGAGAAGCCCGCTG
>JBEAVX010000330.1:0-9215 GCA_041160755.1 Pseudomonadota bacterium | reverse complement strand
ATCTTAAGGTCTCCACCATGTCCAACATCGGCATCGACCTCGGCACCACCAACTCCCTCGTCGCCGTGGTCATGGGCGGTCGCGCCCGCTGCCTGCTCGACGACGACGGCCGGGCGATCTTGCCCTCCGCCGTGCGTTACACCGCAGAGGGCCCCGTCGTGGGCTACGCCGCGTTGGACGACGCCGCCGGTCACGCCGCCACCACGCTCACCTCGGTCAAGCGGTTCATGGGCCGGTCCATGGACGAGGCCCGGTCTGAGGCCGCGCAGCTCCACTACGAGCTGGCCCCGCCCGACGACGCGAGCGAAGAGAAGGTCGTGCGTATGCAGGTCGGCGAGCGCCTCGTGACGCCGATCGAGGTGAGCGCCGAGATCCTCAAGGCGCTGAAGGAGCGCGCTGAAGAGTGCCTGCTCGGCGGGATCGGCGGCGCGGTGATCACCGTGCCCGCGTACTTTGACGACGCCCAACGCCAGGCCACCCGCGACGCCGGGCGCCTCGCCGGTCTCAACGTCCTGCGCCTGCTCAACGAGCCCACCGCCGCCGCCATCGCCTATGGCCTCCAAGAGCGCAGCCAAGGCACCTTCGCGATCTATGACCTCGGCGGCGGCACCTTCGACATCTCGATCCTGCGCTTGGAGGACGGGGTGTTCCAGGTGCTCTCCACCGCCGGCGACACCCACCTCGGCGGCGACGACTTCGACCGGCTCATCGCCGAGCGCCTCTTGGACGAGGCCGGGGTGGTCGGCGCCCGAGGCGGCGCGCTGCGGGCCGCCATGGAGGCCGCCGAGGCCGCCAAACGTGCGTTGACCAGCGCGGAGTCCACCGAGGTTCAGGCCCAGCTCGGCGACGTGAGCGCCACGTTCACCCTCACCCGCGACGCCCTGAACACGCTGATCCGCCCCTTGGTGGACCGCACGCTCACGGCCTGCAAGCAGGCGCTCTCCGACGCCCAGCTCACCCCGGCGCAGATCGACGGCGTCGTGCTCGTCGGCGGCTCGACCCGGGTGCCCCTCGTGCGTCAGGTCGTCGAGGCGTTCTTCGGGCGTGTCCCCTTCTCCGACATCGACCCCGACCAGGTCGTCGCCGTCGGCGCGGCGATGCAGGCCGACATCCTCTCCGGCGAGTCCGAGCTCGCTGAAGACGTGCTGCTCATGGACGTCGTGCCGCTATCCTTGGGCTTGGAGACCATGGGCGGCGTCGTCGAGAAGCTCATCTGGCGCTGCTCCCCCATCCCGTCGAGCGCGTCGCAGACCTTCACCACCCACGTCGACGGCCAGACGGCGGTGTCTCTGCACGTCGTCCAGGGCGAGCGGGAGATGGCCCGGGACAACCGCTCGTTGGCGCGGTTTAAGCTCGGCGGCATCCCGCCCATGCCGGCCGGCCTGCCCCGGGTCGAGGTGCAGTTCATGGTGGACGCCAACGGCATCCTCACCGTGACCGCCACCGAGCAGTACACCGGCAAACAGTCCAACATCGAGGTCGTGCCGTCCTACGGGCTCACCGACGAGCAGATCGAGGAGATGCTGGAGACGTCCATCGACGCCGCCGAGACCGACGTAGACGAGCGCCTGCTCGTCGAGGCCAAGGTCGAGGCCGACCAGATCCTCCGCGCCGTCGAGAAGGCCCTGGCGTCTGACGCCGACATGGTCCAAGAGGACGAGCTTGGCCGCATTCAAGCCGTCGTCGCCGAGCTTAAATCGGCGATCGACGCCCAAGAGCGCAAGAAGGTGAGCGACCTGTCCAAGAAGCTTGACGAGGTCACCGCGCCCTTCGCCCAGCGGCGCATCGAGCGTGACCTTCAGCTCGCCTTACGCGGCCAGTCGGCCTTAGAGGTCGCCGACCGCCTCGATCGCTCAAACGTCTGATGAGGGCCCGGTGGACGCCGGACGGGCTGGAGACCATAGGTGCCAGCGCCCACCGGGCTCTCTCTTTCGATCAAGGTTCTACGAGCTGACGAGGGCCCGAGCTGGGCTGGACGGGCTGGAGACCATAGGTGCCAGCGTCAACTTGGGCCCTCGCCTTTCGTAGAACCATTCACATTTTTGCATACGTCGCGCACGTCGGCGCCGTGACAAACCCGAGGTCACCAAAACTTTGACGTGGCGCGGACCGGGTTAAGCGGGCGGGATGCCGCCGAACCTGACTCCTCTGCCCATCGACGCCTCCTTGCCCGAGGCGATCGCGGCGCTGCGGGCCCACGGCGCCTTGGTCGTCGTCGCCCCGCCGGGCTCGGGCAAGACGACGCGCCTGCCCGCCGCGATCCTCGACGCCTGCCCCGAGCGTGAGGGCCGGGTGATCCTGCTCCAGCCCCGCCGGGTGGCCGCGCGCCTCGCCGCGACCCGCATCGCCCAGGAGCGCGGCGGGGAGGTCGGCGGCGAGATCGGCTACCAGGTGCGTTTTGAGCGCCGGGTGAGCGCCGGAACCCGCCTGGAGATCCTGACCGAGGGTCTGCTCACCCGCAGACTTCAAGACGACCCGTTTCTGGAGGGCGTTCACACCGTCATCCTCGACGAGCTGCACGAGCGCAGCCTCACCCTGGACCTCGCCTTGGCGCTGTGCGCGGAGGTGCGGCGAGAGGCCCGGCCCGACCTGTGGCTCGTCGTGATGTCGGCGACGATGGACCCGGAGCCCGTGGCGCGGTTTCTCGACGCGCCGATCCTGCGCGCTGAGGGCCGGGCGTACCCCGTCACCCTACGCCACGACCCGCGCCCCGACGAGCGGCCCCTTCACGAGCGTGTCGCTGGGGCGATCCGCGCTGAGCTGCCGGACGAGGGCCACCTGCTCGCGTTCTTGCCCGGCGTCGGCGAGATTCAGCGGGTGATGGAGACCTTGGGAGACCTGCCCGAGGTAGACGTGCTGCCCCTCCACAGCCGCCTCAGCCTAGAGCAGCAGGCCCGGGCCCTGGCGCCGTCCACCCGCCGAAAGGTCGTGCTGGCCACGAACATCGCCGAGACCTCGGTGACCTTCCCCGGCGTGCGCGCCGTCGTGGACTCGGGCCTAGAGCGGGTGATGCGGTATGAGCCGGCCTTGGGCCTGGAGCGCCTGGAGCTGGGGCCCATCGCCGCAAGCTCCGCGGATCAGCGCGCCGGTCGCGCCGGTCGCACCGGGCCTGGGCGCTGCCGTCGCCTGTGGACCGAGGCTGAGGATCGCCAGCGCCCCGCCGCCCAGACCCCGGAGCTGCAGCGCGCGGACCTCAGCGGCCTGTGTTTGGAGCTGCGCGCTTGGGGGGCCGATCCTCGCCGCCTACGTTGGCTCGACGCGCCCCCGGCGCCGGCCATCGAGCGGGCGGAGGGCCTGCTACGCTCTCTGGGCGCCATCGACGACCACGGGGTGACCGCCCTGGGCCGCGACCTCTCGCGCCTGCCCTTGCCTCCGCGGGTGGGCGCGACGCTGCTCGCGGGGCGTCGTCTGGGCGCGCCGCGGGCCGCCGCCGCCGTCGCGGCCTTGCTCACCGAGCGGGATCCCTTCGCCCAAGAGCGCCACCCCGACGCCGCCGACCTCACCTGGCGGGTGGAGCAGGTGCTCGGCGGCGGCGCCGGAGATCGCCGGGCGCTGGCCGCCGTGCGCCAGGTCAAGGACGCGCTCTTGGAGTCCTTGGGCGGACGCGTCGGCCCCGAGCGCCCCTTGACCGATCCACTCCTCGCCGAGCTGCTCTTGGCGGGGTTCCCCGACCGGGTGGCCCGGCGGCGGGCGGGCGAGTCGCGGCGCTACGTGCTCGTCGGCGGCGCCGGGGCGACCTTGGCTGAAGGCCAGCTCCCCGCCGAGCTGATCCTCGCGGCGACGATGGAGGCCGGGCGTCGGGGCGAGCGTGTGGAGCACCTGATCCGCGTGGCCTTGCCCTTGGAGGAGTCTTGGCTGCCCGTCACCGAGACCCGTGCGCTCGACTTTGACGAGGCCCGTGAGTCCGTCGTGAGCCGTCGGGTGTGGCGGTTCATGGACCTCACCCTGCGCGAGGCCCCAGACCCCAACCCCGCCGAGCCCGTCGCCGCCGCCGCGACGCTGCTTCGCGCGGCCCAGGCCCGCCCTGAGCGCGCGCTGACCCAAGACGAGCGCCTCACGACCCTGCTCGCCCGGGTGCAGCTCCTCGCCGAGGCGATGCCCGAGCTGGAGCTCCCCGCCCTGGCCGAGCCCGCGTCGCTCTTGCCGAGCCTCGTCGAGGGCCGCCGGTCCTTCGCCGAGCTCCGCGCCGTGGACCTCCGCGACGCCTTGCTCAGCCAGCTCACCCACACCCAGCGCCGGGCCTTGGACGAGCACGCCCCCGAGCGCTGGACGGTCCCCAGCGGCGCCAGCGTGGCCATGGTCTACACCCCCGGCGAGCCGCCGCTCCTCGCCGCGCGGGTGCAGCAGCTCTTCGGTTTGAGACGCACCCCCCGAATCGCCGCCGGGCGTGTGCCGGTGAAGGTGCAGCTCCTCTCCCCCGGAAACCGCCCCGTACAGACCACCTTGGACTTAGAGAGCTTCTGGACGAAGACCTGGCCTGAGGTGCGCAAAGAGCTTCGTGGACGGTACCCCCGCCACGCCTGGCCCGAGGACCCAACGGACGCCATCCCCGAGGACCGGCCGAAGCGGCGGGGGACGTGAGCGAGATTGACGAGATGCCAACGGCTACGATAGGCTGAGGGCATGACAGAAGGCGTCTACACCAGCGCGCGGGCTTCAGCGCTCTCCGGCGTGCCACTACGCACGATTCACCGCTGGGCGAGCGAGCGGGTGCTGATCCCCTCGGTCAGCGCCCAGCGCACGAAGCTCTGGTCATACAGCGATCTCCTCGGCCTACGCACCGTTCAGTGGCTTCGCCAGCCCAAACAGACGCCAGACGGCGCGCGAGTCCCGGGCACACAGCTCAGCGTCGTCGTGAAGGCCCTGCACAAGCTCAAGGCCCTCGACGTCGAGCTGTTCGATGAGGGCCGCCCGATGGTCGCGGTCACCCGCGACGGAGACGTGGTCGTGCGCTCCCGCTCGGGCGAGGTGGAACGAATCAGCGGCCAGCTCTTGCTCTCTGACACCCTCGATGTGCTCGCGCCCTTCGAGTCAGGCCTCGGCGCGCGGGGGCCGGATCTCATTCGCCCCGGGGAGTTCTTGCGCATCTCCCCCCGGCGCCTCGCGGGCGCGCCCCATGTCTTTGAGACCCGGGTAGAGACCGAGGCGCTCTACACCTTGGCGGCCCGAGGTTTTACACCCGAGCAGCTCGGCGGCCTCTACCCCACGCTGCGATCAGAGGAGATCGCTGACGCGCTGCGCCTAGAGCGCCAGCTCGCGCACAACCTCTCCCTCGCCGCATGAGACCCCGGCTGGCGCTGGACCAGAACTTTCCGGTCCCCATCATCAAGGCGCTGCAGGACTCGATCATCGAGGCCACCCTCGACCCCATCTATGAGGTCGATCCGCGCCTGTCTCGCCTTGATGACTGGGCGCTCTTGGTCGCGCTCAAGAACCATCCCGCACAGTACATGGGGCTGATCACGACCGACGCGCGGATGCTCGATCAGCCGCGTGAGCTGGCGGCGATGCTTCAGACGGGCCTGTCGATGATCGTCGCGGTGGGCGCGGGGCACGATCCGCTTCGTGCCACGGGGCTTGTGCTCACCCATCTGCCCCGGATCGCGGCGCTCCTCAAGGCGGACACACCCCAGATCTGGCGCCTAAACGCGCACACGCCGAAGCCTGACACACCGCGTGGTCTCATTCAGGCCCTCGCCTCCAGACAGAACACCTCCTTCCCCGAGCTGTTCAACGCCGTCAAGCTCACCGAGTCCGAGCTGAGCGGGTAGAATCGCCTCATGCCCACGCTCGCCGCCGCGCTCCTCACCTTGGCCTGCACCAACGCGCCCGCCGCGCCGCCGACCGAGACGCCCAACCCTCCCGAGGCGCCCGCCGCCGCTGAGGCCACGACGGTGCGCGCGGCCTTTCCGCCGCCCGGCGGGGCCACCCGGGTCACGGGAGACGCCTTCGGGGAGTCGTTGGGCGCCCTGCGGCTCGCCCCGGCGTCTGATCCTGTGCTCACCTATGACGGTCGGCCCACGCACCACCTCGCCCGGGTGATCGTGCTGCCGTTGGTGCCTGGGGATCTCCAGCAGTGCGCGGACTCGGCGCTCCGGGTTCGTGCGGAGTGGCAGCGCGCCCAGGGGCTCCCGGTGACGATGTTCGCCACGTCGGGCGACCGGATGCCCTGGTCGCGTTGGCAGGCTGGGGAGCGGTTCACCGCCGCCGGGAACAAGCTCGTGTGGCGCGGCGGCGGCGCCAAAGGGGACACCGACGAGAGCTGGGAGCGTTACCTCGCCGCGGCCTTCACCTACGCGGGCACCCTCTCTCTCCAGCACTACGAGACGACACCCGCCACAGACCCACGCCCCGGCGATGTGCTCGTCGTCGGCGGCTCTCCGGGCCACGCGGTGCTGATCCTGGAGGTCGCCAAGGCGCAAGAGGGCCCCACCTGGCTGCTCATCGGCGAGGGCTACATGCCCGCGCAGAGCTTTCATGTGGAGCTGGGCCCCGAGGACGGGTGGTGGCGCTGGGACCCGGTGGACGGCCTGCGCCTGAGCCACTGGCACCTGCCCGGATCGAGCCTACGGCGGTTCAAGGGCTGAGGGACCACACCGCAAGGCCGCGGCGCCATAGCCGCCGTCCTCCCAGGGCGCCGCGCCGTAGACCACGACCTCGACGCAGTGATCCCACACAAACCTCGCCGTGGCCGCGCCGCGCTCGTCGTCTACGCCGAAGGGCCGCCCGCCGCTGGAGTTCGCGTCGTCATAAATCCACACCACCCAGTCCGGCGGCCGCTGGCGCAGGGCCTCCAGCATCACGTCTTCGCCAAACCGCGCCCGGGACCGCTCGCTCCAAGAGACATAGGCCGTCGGCGACACCGTGCGCGTCCAGACGTTGAGCAAGGCGCCCTCGGGCAGCACGAGCACCCGCTCGCCGGGCTTGATCGTCTTGTCCAAGAAGCTCTGGAGCCGCACCAACGACGCGCTGCGCGGGGACTCGTTCGGCGGGTACACCCACAACGAGTCCGCGTCTCCGCCGAGCGCATAGGTCTTCCGTTGGTAGAAGCTGCCGCTCACGCCGACATGAATCAGGAGCCCGCTGCCCACGGCCGCCATCATCAGGCGCCGCGCCACCTCACCGCCGCCCCAGAGGCGCCGCGCGACGCTCGGCAGCCCGGCGACGAGCCAGGCCACGGTCACCAAGGTCGCCAAGGCGCCTAAGGTGTAGCCGTCGCCCTGAATTCGCCCGTTGAGCGCGATGGGCGTGATCATCACCGCCGCCGCCCCGGCCGCCGCCACGGGCAGCGCGAGGCCCCGCCGCGCCGTCGTGTCCCCACGGCGCCGCCAGAGGAGGCCCAAGGAGACGAGGAGCGCGAGCCCGATGACCAGGGGCAGCGGCCGCCCGACCTGGCTCCAGCGCACAAAGATGAGCAGGCCCGGCACGAGGAGGAGCCACGCCACAGACTCGATCCACAGCGCCCGATGGGGCCAGCGCGCCGTCCAACGATCGATGATCAGCACACAGAGCGCCACCGCCCCGCCGTAGGCCGACGCCGTGAGGAGCTGGGCGGCGTTCTCGGCGGGGGCCTCCAGGCCGAAGCTCACGACCGCGCCGCCGTCCAGCGCCCGGGCGCGCAGCCCGGCGAAGGCGACGTCAGCGCCCCAACCCAGGGCCGCGAGACCCACGACGCCCTCCCCGACCCCAAAGATGACGAGCTGGGCGAGGGGCCGCGCGCCCAACAACGGCAAGGCCAAGGCCGTCGCCACCATGCCCGCCAGAAACGGCTCCGCCCGGGTGAGCGCCAGCGCGCCTAAACAGAGGCCGATCACCGCGCCCCGGGCGGGGCTCACCTCAGAATCTGTGTCGAGTACGACCAGCAGCATCCCCAACAACCACAGACCATGGGCGGCCTCGGGCACCCCCGGCGCGACGAGGCTGTAATTTCCCAGGGGCGTGAGGTGCGGGAACACAAACCCGACGAGCAAGGTGAGCCCCACCATCATCGCGGCGTAGGCGGGCATTCTTGGTCGGGTGAGACGCCAGCAGGCGGCGAGGCCGAGCGCCCAGAGCAGGTGGTTCAAGACGCCCAAGGCCACCACGCTCGGCCCGACCGCCCAGAACAGAGCGCCCTGCACGATCGTCGAGAGCGGGCCGTCGGGCAAGATCAGGGCCTCGCCGAGCCGGTCACCCTCGGCGAAACGCCACGCGGCGTAGACCTGGTCTCCGTAGGTGATGACCGGGTCGGGACCACGGCCCCAGGCGGTGAAGGCGAGGCCCACAAACGCGGTGATCAGCGCGGCGAGGGCCGGTTTGTCTCGTGACGCCTCGGGAGCGGGCTCAGGCGAGCCCATAACGCGCCATCTTGTTGAGCAGTCCTTGGCGAGAGAGACACAGTCGGCGGGCGGCGCGGCTGCGGTTTCCGCCCTCAGCGGCCAAGGCCGCGGCGATGGACCGGCGCTCCAGCGCCTCGACCTGGGCCTCCAACCCCTCGCCGTCGGGGGTGGACGTGGCGCCCAAGCCGAGATCCTCGGGCACGATCACCGGCCGCGCCCCGGCCATCACCGCGCCGCGCTGCACGGCGTGGCGCAGCTCCCGCAGGTTGCCCGGCCAAGGATGGGCCAGAAGCGCCTGGGCCGCCGCGTCGGAGAGCTCGTGGCGGCGCCCGATGAGGCCCTCCTGGGCGCTCAAGAAGTGCCGGGCGAGGAGCAGCACGTCCTCGCCCCGATCTCGCAGAGGCGGCAGGGTGATCTCGACCCCCCGCAGGCGCCAGTACAGGTCGTCCCGAAAGCCGCCCTCACGCAGCATCGCGGCGAGATCGCGGTTCGTCGCCGAGATCAAGCGCACGTCCACGGTGATCGGCCGATCGGCGCCGACGGGCAGGATCTCCCCACGCTCCAAGGCCCTCAAGAGGCGCACCTGGGTGGCGGGCTCCAGCTCACCGGCCTCGTCCAGAAATAGCGTGCCGCCGTCGGCCTCGGCGAACAGACCGCGCCGCGCGCGGTCGGCCCCTGTGAACGCGCCTTTGGTGTGCCCAAACAGCGTGCTCTCCAAGAGCGTCGGCGGCAGCGCCCCGCAGTTGACGGTGACCAGCGGGCCCCGGGCGCGGCGAGAGGCGAGGTGCACGCGGCGGGCGAGGAGCTCCTTCCCGGTGCCGTTCTCGCCGGTCAAGAGCACGGGGAGGTCTGTGGGCGCCACACGGTCGCCCAGGTCGAGCGCCGCCCGAAACGGCG
>JBEAVX010000294.1:0-4047 GCA_041160755.1 Pseudomonadota bacterium | reverse complement strand
ACAGCACCCAGATCGCGAGCAACCCGCAGAACACCACGCGCGCCGCGAGCCCGGCTGCTCCGACCAACCTCCCCGAGGTCACCGCGAACCTGAACTTGGCGCCGCCGATCCGGGTTGGCCCCATCGTGACCCCGGGGGCGACGGTCACCGGCAGCCTCGACCTCGGCGGCACGCTCAAGGCCAAGCCTGTCGGCAGCACCAACCCCGGCAGCATCTCGCCCACCGGGGCGACCATCGGCGCCAACGGCAACGAGGTCGGCGCGGGTCAAGACGGCGTCTCCGCGAAGCTGTCGTCCACCTTGGGCAGCATCACGAACTCGATCTCCGTGAACCTCAACGGCGGCTCGCCGACGGTCACCTTTGGCTCCGCGGGCGCCTTCGGCTCCGTAGAGACGTCCATCTCGGGCAACACCATCACCTACAAGTGCACCTCGCAGTCGATCAGCCGCGTGATCGACGGCGTGCAGATCACGGGTGAGGTCTCGTACACGCTCACGCTCACGGTGACCCCGAACCCTCAGCCGCAGCCTTGGTATGTTCGGGTCTGGGACGCGATCACCTCGTCGCTTCAGGCCTTCGCCAACTGGGTCTGGGACAACAAGGAGGTTATCCTCGTGGGCACCGTCGTCGTCGCGGCGGGTGTGGCCATCGTCGCGACCGGCGGCACGGCGGCCCCAGTCTTAGCCCCTGCCTTCGCGAGCTGAGCGTTGACGGACTCGGTGGTGTTTCGGAGCGTCGGCGCCTTGGCGCTTCTGGCCTTTGGCCTCAACCTCTGGGCCGCCTCCGAGGTCGTCGCGTTCAGCCGATCCATCGTTCGGCTCGTCGGTGACGCCGCGGGTGTCACCGCCTGGGCGCCGCATCTCCCGCCGCTCGTCATCCTGATGGGGCTCGCGGCGGCGGGGCTCGCGCAGGCGCGGTGGCTCTTCCCCTGGAGCGCCCCCATCGCGCTGTGGCTCGTCGTCGTCGGCGTCGCCGGGGTGCTCCCTGCGGAGTCCACGAGCGGCGGCGCCACGGTGACCGTCACCGGCGGCCTCGTGCTCGCCGCGCGCCTCGCGGGCGCGATCAACCTTCTGCTCGGCGCAGCGCTCCTCGGCGGGCTCGGGCGCTGGGCCAACGCGCGGGGAAGCTCCTGATGAACGGTCCTTTGCGGACGCACCTCGGGCTCCTCTGCCGCGTCGTGTTGATCGCGACGCTCACGCTCTCCGGGGTCACGAAGCTCCTCGGCTGGGAGGGGCCGCTCTTGCTCTTCGCCCGCGCGGGGCTCGGCGTCAGCGTCGCCAAGGGCTTTGGCGTCGCCCAGCTTCTCGCCGCCTCCCTCCTGGCTTGGGATCGTGCGGCGCGTCCGGGCGCGCTCTTGGCCTTCGGGCTCTTTGGCGCGGGCGTGGCCCTGCTCATCGCCGCGGACGCTCGGGGCGACCTCCCCCTCGCCGTCGCCCTCACCCTCGGCGCCTTGTTCTCCGTCGTCGAGCCCGCGGTCGGGCGACCTCCGCGGTCGGGTGTCGAGCCGGAGGATCCCCGCCGGGGGTTGGAGGGGCTAAACGTCGAGCAGGTCATTCCCGCCCAGGACGTCGAGATCCCCCTCCGCCACGAGCGGGGCGGCTCCTCCGAGGTCTGAGCCCGCGTCAGACCCTCTTGGGAGTACAATCCCACGATGGCCCTCGTCGCAGGATGCTGGTTGGCCTGGATGGCCACGATCGCCCTCGCCGCGCCCCCGCCGGGGCGCGTCGTCGTCTCGCGGTTTGGCCCCGAGGCCGGCCTGCCCAGCGCCCAGGTGCGGGCCTTGGCCTTGGGGCCCGACGGCCTGCTCTACGTCGGCGGCGAGGGTGGGGTGTGCCGTTTTGACGGCGCGCGCTGCGAGGCCGTGCCGCTGATCCCCGGCGAGGAGCCCCTCACCCAGCGCCTCGTGAACGTGGACGGGGTGGTCTACGCCCAGACCCGGGCGGGGCTGTGGCAGATCGCGCCGGGCGCGCCCAAGCAGCTCGCGACCCAAGGCGAGGCGCGCGCCAACGCGGGCATCAGCCCCGCCGCCGCCGGGGGCCTGTGGGTGGCGACCGGGGCGGAGCTGCTGCGGGTCCAGGGCGGCGTGGTGGTCGAGCGTCGAGACACCTTTGGGATCGAGCCCTGGGCCGTCCTGGAGCGGGCGGGGGCGCTCTACCTCGGGACCCCGGACGGGGCCTGGACGCTCGGAGACGAGGGCGTCACCCCCCTGGCGAACCTCGGCGTGCGCGCCTTCTTGGAGGACGGCGAGGGGCTGCTCGTCGCCCGCGAGGACGGCGTCTGGCGCTTGCTCCACGGCGCCTGGACGCTCGTGCGCGGCGGCTGTTACGCCACCGACCTCACCCGGCGCCCCGACGGACGCGCCGTGGCGTCTTGCGGCTCGGGGCTCGTCTGGGAGGAGGCCAGCGGCGAGTGGAGCCTCGCGACGCCGAAGGAGGGGCTCCCGGCGTCGATCCTCACCCGCGCGCTGGTCGATCAAGACGGCCTCATCTGGGCGGGCACCTTGGAGCACGGGCTCTTGCGGATCGACCAGACCGATCTGCGCCTGTGGGATGACGCCACGGGCATCAACCTTCGCCACGTCACCTCGCTCCTCCCGTACAACGGTGGCCTGATGGTCGGCACGCGCGGCGGGCTGGGCTGGGTGAGCCCCGAGGGCGTCTTGCAGCCGCTGCGCCTGAACGACGAGGTGCTGGAGGTGCGCCACCTCGCCAGCGCGCCCGATGGCGCGGTGCTCATCTTGCGGGGCCGCGAGGGGGTGCTGCGCTGGGACGGCGAGACGCTCACGGAGGTGCTGGCGCTGGACGAGGACGCCTCGTGGGTGGGCGCGCGGCCGGACGGGGAGGTGGTCGTGCTCACGGATCGGGCGATGGTGCGCGCCCACCATGGCGTCGTGCGCCGGGTGGAGCTGCCCGGCCGCGCCTTGGAGCACCTCGCCGCCTTGGACGAGGCGGGCGCGGTGTACGTCATCATCGAGGACAAGCTCATCCGGGTCGACGATGAGGGCGTCACCGTCGCCGCCCAGTCGCCTGGGCGCTGCTCCTATGCGCCCTTGGCCATGCGCGGCGGGCGCCTGTACGCGGGCTGCGGCGACACCTTCTATCTCCTCGACGGCGCGGGCTGGCGCGCGGTTCAGCCCCTCGAAGCGGGCTCGATCTCGTCGATGGAGTCGCTCGGAGAGACGCTCTGGGTGACCACCACGAGCGCGCTCATCCAGCTCGGGCCGAGCCCCCGCCGCCTCTCCATCGACGACGGCCTGCCGTTCTTGAGCTTCATTCTCGGCGGGCCCATCACCCGGGTCGGAGACTGGATCGTCGCGAGCACCGACAGCGGGCTGCTCTTCTTGCGCGACGCCCCACGGCTGGCGCCCCGACCCCTCGTCGCCCGGGTCGCCTCGCTGCACGTCGGCGACCGGCGTTTGCCAGGCTGGGAGGCGCTCGGCCCCGACGACACGCTCCTGCGGCTTCGCCTCGGCGTAGACAGCGTCATCGACCCGCGCCGGGTGCGGTATCGGTTTCGTCTGGACGATGGGGACTGGTCGGCGGAGTTCTCCGAGGATCTGCTCCACCTGCCGGGCCTGAGCCCCGGCGCGCACCGCCTGGAGCTTCAAGCGCGCCTCGGCGGCGGGCCGACGGGGGAGACGACGACGATCCGCTTCGCCTTGCCGCCCCGCTGGCACCAGCGCCGGGACGTGCAGGCCCTCGCGGCGCTGGGCCTCGCCTTGCTGCTCGCGTTCACCTGGCGTGAGCGCACCCGGCGGCTCACTGAGGAGCTGCGCCGCCTCACCGAGCGTGAGGCGTTCCGAGAGGTCTTCGGCCGCTTCGTGACGCCCCAGGTCGCCGATGAGGCCCTCGCCGGGCGCCTCAGCCGCCAAGGAGAGCGCCGCGAGGTGACCATCCTCATCGCCGATCTTCAAGGGTTCACCGGCCTCGCCGAGCGCCTTGACCCACCGGCCCTCGTGGAGCTGCTCAACCACTGGCTCACCGAGATGGTCACCGAGATCGAGGCCGAGGGCGGCATGGTGAACAAGTTCGTCGGCGACGAGATCGT
>JBEAVX010000244.1:0-3565 GCA_041160755.1 Pseudomonadota bacterium | reverse complement strand
CCCCACCAGCGGCGATCACCCCTCGGTCACCGCCCCGTGCGCCTTGCGCCCGCCGCGCACATGGCTGTGGTCCGGGAGCTGGCCGTGGATCATCAAGTTCGCCATCTCGCAGGCGCGCTCGACGAGGGAGCGGGACGCGGCGTGCAGGGCCTCGCTCTGCATCACCGCGCGCACGTTGTTCTCCATGTCTTCGGCGGACCAGCCGCGAGAGTGGGCGATGTAGGGGAACTGCGGGAACTGTACGCCAAGCTCGGCGAAGAAGCCCAGGAGCTGGCCCGCGACGGCCTGCACGTTGTCTTGGCCGCCGGTGATGATGAAGCCCGCGGCCTTGTTCTTGAGCAGGTGGCGGTTGGTGAGGGTCTCCTGGTTCTGGATACAGTTCATGCGCTCGACCATCTTGTAGTACAGACTCGACGCGGCGCCCCAGCGGATCGGCGTGGCGATGAGGTAGACGTCGGCCCAGTGGACGAGGGCCTCGTACACGGGCTCAAGGCCGTCTTCGGGGTCGAGCTGGGTGATGGAGCAGGGCCAGGTGCAGGCCCGGGCCGACTTGGAGTAGAAGCCCTCGCAGGCGCGGAAGTTGAGGTCGCGCAGGCGGATGAGCTGGGTCTCTTGGCCGCAGGAGGCGGCGTGGGCCAAGGCGGTCTCCAAGAGCGCGTCGGAGGTGGAGGCGCGCGGGTGGTCGGCGGTCATGGCCGTCGTGGACAGGCCGAGCACACGGATGGGGCCCGGGGCGCGCTCCACAGGGCGGGCGAGGCGGTGCGGCGCGTGGGAGGACTTGTGGCGGCGGGTGCCGTTGTTCAGATCGACGTAGACCTGACCGTCCTCGACCTTCACCGGCCACGACGGCACACGGTCGGACTCAAAGCCTGGCTCCCCCTCGCCGGTGCGGGCGTGGAACTTCCAATAATGCCACGGACAGACGACATAGCCCGCGTCGAGCTGCCCCTCACAGAGCGGGCCGCCGACGTGGTTGCAGGTCGCGGAGATCGCGCCGAACTGGCCCTCGTGGTAGGTGAGCGTGAGGCGCTGTCGCCCGAGGGTCACGGGCTGAACGGCGCGCGCGCTGAGCGTGGCGGCGTCGCCGAGGAGGCTCCACTCGGGGGCGGTGGCGGTAGACATGAGGCTCCAGATCAGTGTGGGGTGCTGAGGAGCATACACCCGATCGCGCCCGCCGCGCGCCGGGGTACACTCCTCGGGTGACCTGCGCGGAGCGACGACCATGCGTGTACGACCCGAGCGACCGGATGACGCCGAGGCCATCTCGGCGGTGCACCGCGCCGCGTTCCCAGGCCCGGGCGAGGCCGCGCTCGTCGTGGCGCTGCGGGCGGCGGGGCGCCTCTCGTGCTCCTTCGTGGCGGCGCTGGAGGACGGCCAGATCGTCGGGCACATCGCCGCGAGCCCGGTCACCGGCTTGGGGCTCCACGACACCCTCGGCGTCGCGCCGCTGGGGGTGCTCCCGTCGTGGCAGCGGCGCGGCGTGGGCGCGGCGCTCGTGCGTCACAGCGTCGAGGCCGCCCGCGCCCAAGGGGTCGCCGCGCTGGTGCTCCTCGGCGACGACCGCTACTACGCCCGCTTCGGCTTCGTCCCGGCGGCGCGTTTTGGCCTTCACGACGCCTATGGCGGCGGTGACCACTTCCAGGCCCTCGTCTTGCGCCCTGGCGGGCTCGACGGCGCGGCGGGGCGGGTGTCGTACGCGCCGGAGTTTGACGCGCTCGGGTGACTGTGTGGGGCGCGCGTGCCCTACAGCCGGGCCTCGGCCACGAGCGCCTCCACCATCGCCGCCGTCCGCTGCGCGGTGACCCCCGGCGCCCGGGGCTGGCTCACGAACCGCACGGCGCACAGAGGATGCCCCTCGGCGAGGGCCGGTCCCATCGTCTCCAAGGCCGCGACCGACGCCGCGTAAGGGCCCAAGGGCGGCTCCTCCTCGGTGAGCAAGACCGCGAGCCCAG
The DNA here is from genome assembly GCA_041160755.1 of Pseudomonadota bacterium. Classification (GTDB taxonomy): domain Bacteria; phylum Myxococcota_A; class UBA796; order UBA796; family CAJQPC01; genus JADKFE01. The sequence goes on along the minus strand of JBEAVX010000244.1, from coordinate 1,613 downwards.
GCTGGCTGAGCTGGGCGCCGAACGCACGAACCAGCCGCGCCGGGGCCAAGGCGTTCACCTCCCACAGACGCCGCATGACCTCGGGGGACCAGGCGTCCTCGACCTCGGGCGCCAAGGGGCGGCGCACGGTGGCGTTCACCAAGAGCGTGACCGGCCCGGCGAGCTCCAAGAGCAGGGCCGGGTCGCGGGTGATGTCCCAGGGGAGCGCCCGGGCGCGCAGGCCGCGGGCGAGGCGGGCGAGGGGATCGGGGCGGCGCGCGACGAGCACGAGGCCGAAGCCCAGGGCCTTGAGACCACGACAGACGGCGGGGCCGAGCTGGCCCGTGGCGCCGACGACCAGGGCGCGGCGCTCGCTCACGGGGCCTCTACGGTGTCACCGTCAAACGGAGGCGTGTCGATGCAGAGGATCGAGGCGATGTGTGGGCTCGGGTTGTGATAGCCGTGGACCTGGCCTCGGCGCCAGTGGCGGCGGTGGCCGATGGGCAACGGCGCGTCCTGCTCGCCGTCTTGGGCGCCCCAGAGGCCCGGCGAGAGGGTCAGCTCGCTCTCGACGAGGTGGCGGTGATAATGCCGGGGCATCACCGCGCCGGGGAGCAGGTTCAGGCGGTACAGCGCGAGGCGGCGGCTCTGATCGATGTGATCGACGCTGCCCCAGGGCTTCACCTCTTGGGTGTACGACTGCTCGGCGGCGTGGGACGCGACGGCGACCCGGGCGAGCACCCCGCCGGGCAAGGCGTTGGGTTTGCTCAGGCGCAGGCGCGCCCAGGTGGCCGGCGGGCGTGGGCTCGTGGGCGGCGGCGGCAAGAGGAGCATCCGCAGAAGCGCCCGGGCGGCGGTCTCCAGGAGCAAAAAACGCCCGGCTTGGAGCACAAACGTCACCTCACGCTCCAAGGCGCCGTAGTCCCAGGTCTGCTGCAGATCCTCGTGGTCCGCCGCGCCGCTGGCGTCGATCTCGACCTCCAGCTCGACGTCCAGAGGTTGTGGCTCGCCGCGCTCTCGGGTGAAGCAGCCGATGAGGCACTCCACACGAACCCCCGAGATCGAGATTCGTGCGCGCATCAGCCCTCCCGCGTGAGCTGGCTGACGAGGCGGCCGCCGTCGACGTTCAGCGTGTGCCCGGTGACGTAAGGCGCCTGGGTGATCAAGAAGACCACGGCGGCGGCGATGTCTTCAGCGCGGCCCTCTCGGGCGAGCGGGACCGTGCGCAGGATGGCCGCGCGCTCGGCCTCGGGCATCTCGACGGGGAAGAGCACGGCGCCCGGGGACACGGCGTTCACGCGCACCTTGGGGGCCAGCTCAGCGGCCAGGCAGCGGGTGAGCATGAGGATCCCCGCCTTGGAGACGCTGTAGTGCGCGAAGCCCGGCTCGGGGCGCTCGCCGCCGATGTCGCCGATGTTCACCACCGCGCCGCCGCCGCGCAGCCCGCTCTGGGCGAGGCTGGGGGCGAGGGCCTGGATCAGCAGAAACGGCGCCCGGGTGTTCACCGCGAGCATCTGCTCCCAGTCCGCGAGGGTGATCTCGGCCAGGGCGCGCTGCTCATAGAGCGCGGCGTTGTTCACCAAGGCGTCGAGCGGCCCGAGCGCGAGGGTCTCGGCGGCGAGGCGCGCGCAGTC
>JBEAVX010000225.1:0-31076 GCA_041160755.1 Pseudomonadota bacterium | reverse complement strand
CGCCAGGATCAGGGCGCGGCGGGCATCGGAGGGGACAACATCGCCACCACCTCCCCACGTCGGCTCGCGGGCAAGGCCGCGCCGCGCATGACGAAGGGGCTCATGCCGCGGGTGGCCTGGGCCATCGACGCCCAGGCGGCCTGATGGGGGCCCTCTTGAGGCACCCTGGCCGAGGGCGGGCGCACGAAGACGATGAACCGGGCGCCAGCGGGCTGGGGGGCGAAGAGGTTCTCGCCCTCAAAGCGCTCGAAGAGGGGCGACTTGGTCGATCCCGTGGCCTCATACCGTAAGGTGAGCTCAAACATGGTGAGGGTCTCAGGCTCGTAGAGCTCCAAGGCCGCGCCGAGGGCGGGGGGCGCGGCCTCGGCGTGGAGCACCTCCTCGACGATCACCCGCGCCACGGGCACGCCGTAGGTGGACTCCAGCCGCCGTCCGTCTTGGGTGGTGAGCGAGTACGGCACGGGGACGACCCGGGTGGGCGGGGTGTCCAGGCGAACGACCAGCGCCCAGTCCACGCCGCGCATGAGCTCCGAGAGGCTGACGTCCTGATGGTGGACCTGGGACACACGCGCCTCCGAGGAGAAGATCAGCGCCGCGAGGGTGAGGAGGACCAGCGCGGCGACAGGTTTGAGACGTCTCATTCGCAGCCCTCCCCGGGGAAGCTCAGGCACTCCGGGGAGAGCGGCGCGTTCACCTGGAACATGGCGCGATCCTCGTTGGTGATGAGCAGGCGCTCACCGTCCCAGGCCACGGACTCACACTGCTCCAGGGCGCTCTGGTCCAGCGGGATCTCCTTGAGGGGCCGGGAGAGCCAGTCTTGCCCGTCGTCGGGGCGGCCAAAGAGCAGCAGCGCGTGGTAGCTCAAGACGGCCAAGGTCTCGCCGTCGGGGGAGAGGTCGGCGGCGGTCACCATGCCGCCGTAACGGTTCGGGTTCCCGCCGATGACACGCTCGGAGATGCGGGTGAGGGTGACCTCGGCGCCGCTGAGCGGGTCGGGGATGGCGTAGAGGGTGGTGGCGAGATCGCCGCTGCGGTGTTTGGTGAGCAGGTACAGGCGCTCCCCGTCGGCGAAGAGCGCCTCGGCGTCGAAGTCTAGGACGTTCGGGTCGCGGTCGGGGTAACGGATCGCCACGCGGCGGCTGGCGACGGCGGGGCCCTCCAGGCTGGGCTCGGCGTCGAGGACGTAGAGGCCGAGGTCGTCGCGGGTGTTGAGGTTGTCGCCGATGTCGCCGATCCAGACGCGCCCGGCGCCGTCCAGGGTGAGGTCCTCCCAATCGACGTTCTCGGCGCCCTCGACGGGCAGCTCCACCACGAGCGCGCCTTGGGCATCGACGGCGAAGATGCGCGCCGAGTCGCCGGAGTCGTTGTGGGTCCAGAACAGGCCCGAATGAGCGCGGCTCTTGATCAGGCCCGAGGGCTCCACGACGGCACGATCGAGCTTGGCGAAGGCCCCAGCGGGCAGCCGCGCGCAGCCAAGGACGGTGAGCAGCAGGACGATGGGCATAGTTGTTTTATACTCCGGTTGAACCTCTCCCCGGAAGCAGGATGCTCTGGCTCGTGCTGATCTCGTGCGCGGACTGGCCGGACGGGCCCCCCCCGGCGCCGTCTTCGCCGTCGTCGGTGGACACCATGGACGAGGGCCCCAGCGCCGAGCCCGTCGCCGAGGCCATCCCCGGCGGCCCCAACCGCCCGCCGTCCATCAAAGACCTCACGCTTGGCCCCGAGTCCCCCACCTCTCAAGACGACCTGCGCGTCCGGTTTGAGGCGAAGGATCCCGACGGCGACATGGTGAGCACGGCTGTGCGCTGGTTCGTGAACGGGGAGGCCGTGCCCGGGGAGTCTCGGGACACCCTGCGCCACGCGCTGTTCAAGAAGGGGGACCGCGTGACCGTGGAGGTCGAGGCGAACGACGGCCGCGCCGCGGACACCCAACGTCCGCCGGAGCTGCTCATCGGCAACGCGCCGCCGCGCCTGCTCTCAAGCCCCCGCGACCTGCGCGGCGGGCTCGACGGCCTGCAGATCCGCGCTGAAGATCCCGACGGCGACCGCCTGACCTACTCCGTGGAGGGCGGGCCCGCCGGGCTCACCATCGACACGGCCGGGGTGCTGCACTTCCAGGGCAGCGCCGGGGACGCGGGCGCTGGGCGGTTCAACGCCCAGGTGAAGATCGCCGACACGTCGGGGGAGTTCGTCGCGTTGCCCGTCTCCCTCGATCTCAGCGCCGGGCGCGCTGACGAGCGGAAGATCCGCGGGCAGTGAGCGGGATCAGCCGGGTGTCGGATCGTCCGGGGTCGGCAGCCAACGCACGGCGAGCAGCGTCAGCCCACGCGGGCCCTTGGGCGTCGTCACCGTCACCTCGTCGCCGACGGCCTTGCCGATGAGCGCGCGGCCGATGGGCGACTTGTAGGAGATGCGGCCCAGCTTGGGGTCGGACTCGTCCTCGCCGACGATGGCGAGGGTCTGCTCAAGGCCGTCTTCGTCCTCGACGGTGACCGTCGCGCCAAACCGCACGACGTCGCCGGTCAAGGTGGCCGGATCGATCACCTCGATGCCGTCGAGGCGGCCCTTGAGCACGCCCAGGCGACGGTCGATCTCTCGCAGGCGCTTCTTGCCGTAGATGTACTCGGCGTTCTCCGAACGATCGCCCAACGACGCGGCGTAAGTGACCTCGGCGGTGATCTTCGGGCGCTCCACCTTGAGGAGCTGGTCAAACTCCACGACGATCTTGCGGTAGCCCCGGGGGGTGACGTAGTTGGCCATGGGGTCCGGTCCAGCGCGGGGCGTGGGGGTGGGCGAGGGGAGGTGCGAACGTAACCCGGACGCGGCGTCGCTTCCCGAGGGGGCCTCCGGCGATTACGGGAGAGCGATGGACACCCACGCCCCGAACCAAGACGCGCCGCCGCACTCCAGCCTACGCCAGATCTTCCTCAGCGGGCTGTTGGCGCTGCTCCCGATCTTCATCACCTGGAAGATCCTCACGGTCATCTTCCACGCCGTCGATGGCCCCCTGGGCGCGCGCATCGACGCCTTCTTGACCTGGCTCGCCCGCGCCTTGCCCGGCGGGCCGTACCACATCCCCTTGCTGTCGAACGCTGAGGGGCTCGTGCATGTGCCGGGGCTGGGCATCTTGGCCACGATCAGCATCGTGCTCGGCATCGGCTGGTTGGCGAGGCTCGTGGTCTTCCGCTGGGCCTTTGAGTGGTTCGAGCGCAGCATCGCCTTCGTCCCCGGCGTCGGGCGGCTCTACCACGCCAGCCGCCAGATCGTGACCACGTTCACCGAGGCCCGAAACATCCCCTTCACCCAGGTCGTCATCGCCGAGTACCCCATGGTGGGGCGTTACACCTTGGGCCTGCTCGCGAAGGAGCGGCTCACCGCAGACCCCGACGACGACCGCGTCGTGGTGTTCTTCCCGTCGAACCACCTGCACCTGGGCTACCCGGTGCTGATGCCTCGCAAAGACGTGCAGCCCGTCGATATGCCGGTCGAGGACGCGATCAAGTTCTTCGTGTCCTGCGGCGTGATCGGCGACGACAAGCTCGTGACCTGGAAGGGGCAGCCGGTGAACGTGCTGCCCGAGGCCGCCCCCGAGGCGGTGCGCGCGGCCTCGGAGGCGCCCCGCGTCGCGGTCAGTTGAGCACCTCGACGACCTCAACCAGCACCTGACCGATGGCGCCCTCGGGGATCGGCGTGCGCACTTGGACGTTCCCGCCCGCGGGCACGGGACCGGCCTCCAGATCGACGCGGATGGGCTCACCGGCGGTCTCAAAGCTGATGCGCACCTTCACCTTGGGCACCTCGACCGTGGCTTTGCTCTCCACGAGGCCGATCACCTCGGTCTCGTTGGCCTCGGCGAACACGCCCTTGAGCTGGGCGAGGAGCTCGTAGCGGGCCTCCTGCGCCTCGGCCTCGGCGACGTCTACGGCGAGCAGAGGGTCGGGGTACTCTTTGGCGATGGCGCGCCAAGTCGCGGAGACGCGGCGCCAGTCCTTCTCCGCGATGGCCTTCTCGACGGACTTGCGGGTGGTGTAAACGAACTCCAGCCGGGTCTTCACGCGCAGCCCCTCGGGGGCCTCGGTGACGATCCAGGAGAACTCCGTGGTCTCGGGCTCGCCGAAGCTGCCGTCGGGGTTCACCTTGGGGCTCACCCGGGTGAGGGGCACGGCCCAGCCTTCGCCCCCGGCGCTCTCGACCTTGCCCGCTGTGCAGGTGGTCTTGCTGCGCAGCTCCGCGAGGCGCTCCGAGCCGACCTTCTGGAGCCCCGCCGTGGGGGGCAAGGCGTCCAACGCGGCGAGGTCCGCGGCGACGAGCAAGGGGTCGAGGAGCTTTCGCCCGGCCTCATCCACGGCGAGGCCAGGGAGCGCCTGGCAGGTGGCGACCGCCGTCGGGACGGGGTCGGTGCAGCCGGTGAAGAGGGTGAGCGCGCAGAGGGCAGAGGAGACGAGCGCCAAGCGTGACGAAGACATGGGCACCTCAGGAGAGCGCGCTTAGCCTAACCCACACCAAAGCGCGCGCGTCGTGGTGATCCTCAGCGATCCTCAGCGCCGGGCGGCCCGGGCCGCCAGCCCTGTCGCCAGGCCCAGAGGTGCCGTGTGAACTCCCAGAGCGTCGCCGCGCGCACCTTCGACGCGCCGCCGACTCGGGGGCGCATCACGGCGTCCACCTCGGCCACGTCGGCGCCCAGCGCCTTGGCCTTGAGCATCACCTCGGGGTCCAAGAACCAGTCCGTCGACGCCAGGTTGAGCCGCTCAAAGAGCGCCCGGGTCATGATCTTGGGGCAGCCGTTGGCGTCGGTCGTCTCCAGGCCGAAGCCGTGGCGCGTCAAGAGGTTGTACGCCCCGCTGATGCCGGCGCGGGTGGGGCCGTCCTCGCGGCGCACCCGCCGGGCCTTGGCGAGCTGAACGCCGGGCAGGGCGAGCTGGGACCAGACCTGGGCGACGACCTCGGGGGCGATCTGCCCGTCGCCCCAGCTCCAGCCCAGCGCGGGGGTGGTCAGCGCCCGGAGGCCGTGGAGCACACCGCCGCCGTAGCCCGCGTTGGGGCGCAGGTGCAGGGCGTCGTGGCCGAGCTCCGCGGCCAAGGCGTCGATGATGCGCGGCGTGTCGTCGGTGGAGCCGTTGTTCACCATCATCAGGGTGAACGGCGCGCCGACCTCAGAGAGCGCCGCGTGCAGGCCGCGCACGGTGCGCTCGGCGTTGGCCTCCTCGTCGTAGAGCGGCAAGACGAGGCCCAGCCGAGGGGGCAGGGCGCTGGCGGCAGGCATCAGCCGAACAGGCTCTGCTGCTGCAGCGCGCCGATGGTGCCCCAGCGGCGGCGCACGGCGTCGGGCAAGGCCTCGCCTCGGCTCAAGAACCCCTGGATCCACGCGCGGGTGACGGGATCCGACGGGTAGCCGGAGCCGATCACCTCCGCCGCGCCGAGGCTCCGCAGGGCCTGATCCCGATGCACCTTGGCGAACACGCTCGCCGCGCCGCAGGGCCGGTGGTTGAGGTCGGCCTTGGGCTCCACGAGCAGGCCCGGCGTGTAGTCCAGGCGGCTCAAGAGGCGCTTGCAGAAGGCCGGGATGCCCCGGGGGTTACACGGCGCGTCGATGATCACCCGGTCGGGGCGCAGGCTGAGGATGAGGCGCACGAAGGCGTCCTCCTCCAAGGTGTTGAGGTTGCCCTCGTCGATCTGCGCGGGCTGGATGCGCTCGACGGCCCACTGCCCGATCGCCGCGAGGGGATCCAAGAGCGCCTCTCGACGGGCCGCGCTCAGGAGCTTGGAGTCGGTGACCCCGGTGGCGCCAAGGCGCTCTAGGGCGGCGTCTTCGACCAAGAACGCCCCGACGACGAGCGGGCCGAGCACCGCACCACGACCTGCCTCATCGAGTCCAAGCACACGCATCTTCGCACTCTAGCCGCCGTGATGACCCAAGACAAGCCGCAGACCGAGTGAATCCGCGGTCAAGGGCCCTCACGTCTCGCCTTCCCTCCTTGACACGGGCGGGGGGCAAGCCATAGAGATCGCCACCTGCCGGAGGCCCGTATGGGCGTCGCCTATCTCCCGATCCTGTTCGCCGTCCTCATCGCCGTCGTGTTTAGCCTCGCGTTCGTCGGGCTGAGCAAGTACTTCGGCCCACATCGCCCCACGGCCTCCAAAGAGGCGGTGTACGAGTGCGGCGTGGCCCCGGTCGGCGCGGCCAACCAGCGCTTCTCGGTGAAGTTTTACCTCACCGCCGTGCTGTTCATCCTCTTCGACCTTGAGGCCGTGTTCCTCTACCCCTGGGCCGTCGTCTTCCGGGACTACGTCTACTCATCCGTGTCAGGCGCCGGGATCTACATCTTCACCGAGATGTTCTTCTTCTTGGGCGTGCTGTTCCTCGGCTGGTACTACGTGCTCAAGCGCGGCGCCTTGGACTGGGACTAACCCCCTCTCGACCTCTTCTCGGGGCACCCCACCACCACGCCCCACCCCTCTCAACGCGGAGCCAACATGGGCTTGGAGAGCCAGCTCGACAACCCGTTCCTGACCACGACGATCGACACCGTCGTGAACTGGGGGCGTAAGTACTCCATGTGGCCGCTGCCGTTCGGCACCGCGTGCTGCGCCGTGGAGTTCATGGGCGTCGTCGGTCCGAAGTACGACATCTCGCGTTTTGGCGCGGAGCTCGTGCGTTTCTCGCCGCGTCAGGCCGACCTGCTCCTCGTGATGGGCACGGTCACCCAGAAGATGGCCCCGATCCTCAAGCAGATCTACGACCAGATGCCCCAGCCCAAGTGGGTCGTGTCGATGGGCGCTTGCGCGTCGTCCGGCGGCTTCTACGACAACTACTCCGTCGTGCAAGGCATCGACGAGATCATCCCCGTCGACATCTACGTCGCTGGTTGCCCCCCGACCCCCGAGAACGTCATCGGCGCGGTCTACAAGCTCCAGCAGAAGATCAGCCAGGAGAAGGTCGCCGCCTGGCGGTGACATCACCCTACCCGGGAGCCTCCTATGGACCAGTCCCAGATCACCGACCGCCTCAAGGCGCGGTTCGGTGAACGAATCCTCTCTACTTACGCGATGTGTGGCCAAGAGGCCGTGACCATCCTCCCCGCCGATCTGGTGGAGGTGCTCACGTTCTTGCGCGACGAGCCTGAGCTGCGCTTCAACATGCTCATGGACGTCGGCGGCGTCGATTACCTGGGCTATGGCGGCGACGGCGAGGATGAGGACGAGCTCCGCAGCCACCGCTTCGAGATCGCCTACCAGATGTTCTCCTACGACCTGCGCCACCGCTACCGGGTCAAGGTCGCCGTGAAGGACGACAGCGTCGAGGTGCCCTCGCTGTGGGAGATCTGGCGCGGGGCGAACTGGATGGAGCGTGAGGTCTACGACATGTTCGGGATCCGCTTCACCGGCCACCCGAACCTGCGCCGCATCCTCAACCACGACGACTTCGTGGGCCACCCGCTGCGCAAAGACTACCCGATCACCAAGCGGCAGAAGCTCTCTCGGCCCATCGACCACCTCCTCACCGACAAGCAGGAGTGGGCATGAACACCCCCAAGCTCCCCGCGGGCGTTGAGACGGTCGCCCAGAACGAGGTCACCGAGACGCTCATCGTCAACATCGGGCCCTCCCACCCGATCACCCACGGCACGCTGCGCGTTCAGCTTGAGCTCGACGGCGAGACCATCCTGCGCGCGGGCGCGGAGATCGGCTACCTGCACCGTGGCTACGAGAAGCAGTCCGAGACCGTGTTCTACAACATGGTCGTGCCCTACGCCGAGCGCATGAACTACTGCTCGACGATCCACAACGCGAGCGCCTGGTGCTACGCCGTTGAGCAGCTCATGGGCATCGAGGCCCCCCCGCGGGCCCAGGCCATCCGGGTCATCACCTCGGAGATGGCGCGCATCACCGACCACTGCGTCTGCCTCGGCGCGAACATGGTCGACCTCGGCGCGCTCACGAACTTCTGGTACCTCAACAACGTGCGCGAGAAGATGCTCTTCTTGTTCCAAGAGCTCTCCGGCGCCCGCATGATGACGAACTACCCGCGCATCGGCGGCGTGGTGCAAGACCTCCCCGACGGCTGGATCGCCAAGCTGCGCCAGTCGATGGAGGACATGAAGGGCCTCGTCGGCGACGTGAAAGACCTCGTCTCCAACAACCGCATCTTCATCGACCGCACCCAGGGCGTCTGCCCGACCACGAAAGAGCGCGCGCTGAGCTTCGGCTGGACGGGCCCCTGCCTACGCTCCACCGGCCTCAGCATGGACCTGCGCAAAGACCAGCCCTACTGGGGTTACGAGCGCTACGACTTCAAGGTGCCCGTCTACCAGAACGGCGACACCATGGACCGCCTGCTCATCCGCTTCGATGAGATGGAGGAGTCCCGCAAGATCATCCTCCAGGCGCTGGACAAGCTCCCCGACGGCCCGCACCTCGTCGACGACCACCTCGTCGTGCTGCCGGAGAAGGACAAGGTCTACAACCAGATGGAGGCCCTCATCAACCACTTCAAGCTGGTGATGCACGGCGTCCGTCCGCCCAAGGGCGAGATCTACTCCTTCACCGAGAGCCCCAACGGCGAGCTCGGCTTCTACATCATCTCGGACGGCAGCCCGCGCGCTTGGCGTGTGCGGGTGCGCCCCCCCTGCTTCGCGAACTACTCCGCGTTCCCGCAGATGCTGCAGGGCGCGATGGTCGCGGACGTGGCGGCGGCGCTCGGCTCCATCAACATCATCGCCGGTGAGCTGGACCGGTAGGAGTGCGTTGAGCGATGTCCCACGACCAGAAATCCATCCACCTCCGGGACATGCACGGGCTCACCGTGCGAGGGCCCGTGGAGTGGACGGAAGAAGAGAAGGCCGAGATCGCGGCCATCGTCGCGAAGTACCCCACACAACGCTCGGCGATCATGCCGGTCTTGTGGAAGGCCCAGCGGAAGTGGGGCTGGCTGCAGTTTGAGGTGCTCAAGCTCGTCGCGGCCACGCTCTCGCTCAAGCCCTCCGAGGTGATGGAGGTCGCGACCTTCTACACGATGTTCAAGAAAGAGCCGACGGGCAAGTACCTGATTCAGGCCTGCCACACGCTCTCTTGTGCCTTGTTGGGCGCCGACCGCGTCATCCGGCACATCGAACAGAAGCTCCAGCTCGACGAGCACGGCAACAGCCCCGACGGCAAGTTCACCCTGATGCGGGTGGAGTGCCTCGCGGCCTGCGGCTCCGGGCCGATGATGCAGATCAACGACGACTTCTATGAGCTGCTCACGGAGCAGAAGGTGGACGAGATCCTCGACGCGATGGCGGCGGATCGCCCCCTCCCCGTGCCCCGACCTGAGGTGGACCAGTGGACGTATACCCCCGTATCCTGAGTCGAATCTGGGGTGTTCCGGGCTCGCACACCCTCGCGGTGGCCGAGCAGCACGGCGCCTACAACGCGGCCCGCAAGGCCCTGGCGATGAGCCCGGCGGAGGTCACTGATGTGGTCCTCAAGTCGGGCCTGCGCGGGCGCGGCGGCGCGGGCTTCCCCACGGGCCGGAAGTGGACCTTCGTGCCTCCGCCTGAGAAGCGCGGCGGCAAGCCGGTCTACCTCCTGTGCAACGCGGACGAGTCCGAGCCGGGCACGTTCAAGGACCGCTTCTGCATGTGGAACGACCCCCACCAGCTCATCGAGGGGATGATCATCGCCTCGCACGCGCTGGGGGTGCGCCGCGCCTACATCTACCTGCGCGGCGAGTTTGAGTACGTTCAGCGTCGTCTGGACGCCGCGCTGGCCGAGGCCTACGCCAAGGGCTACCTCGGCGAGAACATCTTCGGCACGGGCTTCTCCTTCGACCTGTACACCCACCTCGGCGCGGGCGCGTACATCTGCGGCGAAGAGACGGCCTTGATCAGCTCGATTGAGGGCTACAAGGGCCAACCCCGCCTCAAGCCGCCGTTCCCGGCGGTGAAGGGTGTGTGGGAGAGCCCCACCATCGTCAACAACGTCGAGACCTTGGCGGCGGTGCCCTGGATCATCGAGAACGGCTGGGAGGCCTACAAGGCCATCGGCACCGAGCAGTCGCCGGGCACCAAGCTGTTCTCGTGCTCGGGCCACATCATGAAGCCCGGCGTGTACGAGATCCCGCTGGGCACGCCGATGATGGACCTGCTCAACAACTGGTGCGGGGGCCTTCGCCCCGGCCGCACGCTCAAGGCGATCATCCCCGGCGGCTCGTCCGTCCCGGTGATGACCCCCGCTGAGGTCGCCCAGGCGAACATGGACTACGAGTCCATCAACAAGGTCGCCGGGTCGTACCTGGGCTCCGGCGGCTTCATCGTCATGGACGACACCACCGACATGGTGGACGCCCTGACCAACCTCCTGCGCTTCTACGCGCATGAGTCTTGCGGTCAGTGTACGCCTTGCCGCGAAGGCAGCGCCTGGATGTACAACATCCTCTGCCGCCTGCGGGATGGTTTCGCCACTGAAGACGACCTCGTCGCCCTGCGGGACCTCGCCGACAACATTCACTCCCGCACCATCTGCTTCTTCGGCGCGTCCGCCGCGATGCCCGTTCAGAGCTTCGTCACCAAGTTCCGCGATGAGTTTGTCGCCCGCGTCGAGTCCGCTCGCGCTGGGCTTCCGGCTGGCCTCGCGGTGGCGAAGTAGGAGGACCGATGCCCTTGGTCAAAGTCAACGGGATCGCCGTCGAGGTGCCAGCAGGCACCAACATGATCGAGGCGGCCAAGAAGGTCGGGGTCGAGATCCCGCACTACTGCTACCACCCGCACCTGAGCGTCGCTGGCAACTGCCGGATGTGCCTCGTGGATGTGGAGGCCGGTGGTCGTGGCCCCGACATCGCCTGCAACATGGCGGCCACCGAGGGCCTCGCGATCCGCACGGACACCCCCAAGGTGACCCAGATGCGGAAGTCCGTGATGGAGTTCTTGCTGGTCAACCACCCGCTCGACTGTCCGATCTGTGACCAGTCCGGCGAGTGCCGCCTGCAAGACTACTACATGGAGTACGGCCAGCACGACTCGCGCCTGGCCGACGCCAAGATGGGCAAAGGCAAACGCCAAGACATCGGCGATCAGATCGTGCTCGACGCCGAGCGCTGCGTGCAGTGCTCCCGCTGCGTGCGGTTCTCGGACGAGGTCACGGGCACGGGTGAGCTGCGCCTGTTCAACCGCAGCAACCAGACCCAGATCGGCATCTTCCCCGGCGTGCGGCTCTCGCACCAGTACCAGGGCAACCTCGCCGACATCTGCCCCGTCGGCGCGCTCACCTTGAAGGACTTCCGCTTCAAGAAGCGGGTGTGGTGGCTCAAGGAGTCTGAGTCGGTCTGCGGCGGCTGCGCCACGGGATGCAACACCTTGGTTCACCACCAAGAGAACGAGGTCTACCGCTTCACGCCCCGCCGCAACGACGAGGTGAACAAGTCCTGGATCTGTGACCAGGGCCGCCTCTCGTACAAAGAGGTCACGAGCCTCAAGCGCCTCACCGGCGCCAAGGTGGACGGCAAGCGGGCCGAGCTCCCCGAGGCCGCCAACGCCGCCGCGCTGCTGCTCAAGGGCGCCAAGGTCGGCGTGGTGTTCGGCGCGAAGGCGACGACCGAGGCCAACTGGGCGGCGGTGAAGCTCGTGCGCGCCCGGCTGCCCAACGCCCGGGCCTACGTCATCGAGGGCAACGACCCCGACGCCTTCACCTACCAGGACGAGATCCTCGTGGACTCGGACAAGACGCCGAACCGCTTCGGCGCCGCGCTCACCGCGAGCCAGCTCGGCTCGGTGGGGGACGCTGAGGCGCTCAAGTCGGCCTTGGCCGCCGGTGAGATCGACGCGCTCCTCGTGCTGCACGATGACGTCGTCGGTCGCCTCGGCCTCGCGGCGCCCAAGGTGTTGGTCTACGTCGGCACCTTCAAGAACGCCACGTCGTCCGCCGCCTCCGTCGTGTTGCCCGCCGCGCACTCCATCGAGCAGCCCGGCACCTGGATCAACCGCCAGGGCCGCGTGCAGCGCCTCCGCAAGACGGTGGCGCCCGCCGGTGACAGCGTCGCGGACTACACGGCCGTGGACGCCATCGGTCGGGCCTTCGGCGGCGCGATCATCCCCGAGATGCCCGCGGCCATCTTCCAGGAGCTCGCCGCGGGCGTCAAGGCGCTCAACGGCCTCACGCTCAAGGGCTTAGGCCACGGCGGACAGCTCATCACCCTCTCTGCGCCGAGCGCTGTGGCTGACCAGCCCGGCCAGGCCGCGCCGGCGAAGTAGCCGGACCCTCGCGCTTCCAAGGACCTCCGATGTCTGAGACAATGCTCACGGTCATCCTCGCGCTGGTGAAGTGCGTCTTCTCCGTGGCGTTCGTGATGCAGATCGTGCCGCTGCTCATCTGGGCGGAACGTAAGGGCGCGGCCTACATCCAAGACCGCCCCGGCCCCAACCGCGCGCACATCCTCGGTGTTCGCGCGGGCGGGCTCATCCACACCCTGCCCGACGTCTTCAAGCTCATCACCAAAGAGGATGTGGTCCCCTCCCACGTCTTCAAGCCGCTGTGGGCCTTGGCCCCGATCATCTCGATGTCGGTGGCGTTGGTGACGTTCTCGGTGGTTCCTTGGGGTGACCAGATCCTCATCCCCGCCGAGATCGCCGAGAAGTACCTGGGCACCACGGGCCCCTTGGCCGTGAACCTCCAGGTCGCGGACATCGACGGCGGGCTGCTCTACGTCTTGGCGATGACGTCTCTGGGCGTCTACGGCATCATGCTCGCCGGCTGGTCGTCGAACAACAAGTTCTCGTTGATCGGCGGCCTGCGCAGCGCGGCCCAGATGGTCAGCTATGAGCTGGCCATGGGCTTCGGCGTCGTCGCGATGTTCATGACCTATGGCACGACGCGCCTCGACTCCATCATGCAGATTCAGTCGGAGTCGATCCTCAACTGGGGCGTGTTCTTGAGCCCCCCCGTCGGGCTCATCGCCTTCGTGCTGTTCTGGGTCGCCGCCTTCGCCGAGTGTAACCGCAACCCCTTCGACCTCCCCGAGGGCGAGGCCGAGCTCGTCGCCGGGTACCACACCGAGTACAGCTCCCTGCGGTTCGCGCTGTTCTTCATGGCCGAGTACGCGAACATGGTCGTGGCCTCCTCGGTCACCGCGACCTTGTTCTTCGGCGGGTACAACATCCCCTTCGTGAACGGCGCGATGCTGCGGGAGCACATCGACCTCGTGCTCATCGCCATCGGCGTCGGCGGCGGTCTGTTCTTCGCCTTCGCCGCGAGCATCGCCTTCGGCCGCCGCAAGGATCCCTTCTACGCCGCGATGGAGGCCTTCAAGGGCCCCCGCCCGAACAAGCTCGCCCCGGTCGGTGGTCTCAACGGCCTGCTCTACCGCGCGCTGCACGACGACACCTTGCGTCAGCACGAGTGGAAGATCTTCACGGCCATCTGGGCGGGCGCGGCCGCGGCCCACTTCGGCCTCATCGGCTTGGGCGCGATGAACATCGCCTCGGGGATGCCCCTGCTCACGGAGATCATCGTCTTCGTGACCCAGCTCAACGCCTTCGTCGTCAAGGTGCTCTTCGGCTGCTGGATGTTCATCTGGGTGCGGTGGACGCTCCCGCGCTTCCGCTACGACCAGCTCATGGACTTGGGCTGGAAGTACATGCTGCCCATCGGGCTCGTCAACATCCTCTTGGCCGCGGTCTGGCTGCTCATCGACGCCAACACCATGCGCCTCTACGCCGCCATTCCTTAGGAGCTGATGATGTCTGACGTCACGGCGATCAAGAAGCGTAAGCTCAGCACCTCCGAGTCCATCTACTTGGTCGAGGTGCTCAAGGGCATGGCCATCACCATGGGCCATGTCATCAAGAACATCATCGGCGAGCTCAAGGGGCAGTCCACGTTTGACACGATGGAGTACCCCGAGGTTCGGAAGCCCGTGAACGACCGCTTCAAGGGCGCTCACCGCCTGACGACGCGGCCCGACGGCAAGTACAAGTGCGTCGCCTGCATGTGCTGCTCCACGGCCTGCCCGGCCAAGTGCATCAGCATCGTGGCCGGTGAAGACGCCGACGATCCCATTGAGAAGTTCCCGGTGCGCTTCGACATCGACATGCTGCGGTGCATCTACTGCGGCTTCTGTGTTGAGGCCTGTCCCAAAGACGCGATCCGAATGGACACGCGCATCTATGAGATCAACGCCTTCTCGCGTCAGGACATGATCCACACGCGGGACTACATGCGGGATCTCATGGCTGGGGATAAGCCGGAGGCCGAGCAGTGGTATCGGGAGAACCCCCAGCACTCCCCCGAGGGCTTCCTCGGCGAAGTTCCACCCGTCATCCCCTGAGCTAATGCGCTCGTGCGCACACGCAGGCGGTTCTGGTACGCGGATGTTTGAAGCCCTCCTCTTCTACACGTTCTCTGCGCTCGCGGTCTTCGCGGGCGCGATGGTCATCACCCGGCGGAACGCCGCGTCGAGCGCCATCGCGCTCGTGGCGAGCTTCTTCTGCCTCGCGTCCATGTACGCGATGCTCGGGGCCCACTTCGTCGCCGTCATCCAGATCCTGGTGTACGCCGGCGCGATCATGGTCCTGTTCATCTTCGTGATCATGGTGCTCAACCTGCGCGAAGACAACGACCCAGGGTGGAACCTCTCCCCCCGGGCGGTCCTCGGCGCGGGCGTCGGCGGCTTGGTCGGTCTCACCGTGTTTGTCGGCGCCTCCGCCGCGCGCAGCATGGCGTTTGTGCCGACGGACAAGCTCGACCCCAACTTCGGCACCATCGAGCAGATCGGCTACACGCTGTTCTCGGGCCGTTATCTGCTGCCTTTTGAGGTGGTCTCCGCGCTCCTCACGGTCGCGGTGGTCGGCGCGGTCGTGCTGGCCAAGAAGGAGCTGTGATGGAACAGGTCGGCCTCTTCCCGGTGCTCGCGGTCTCCGCGGCGCTGTTCCTCTTGGGGGTGATCGGCGTCTTGACGCGCCGCAACATCCTCATCGTGCTCATGAGCGTCGAGCTGATGCTCAACGCTGTGAACCTCTCGTTCGTCGCCTTCGCGCGGCATCACGGCACCCTCGATGGCCACGTCTTCGCGGTCTTCGTGATGGCGGTGGCCGCGGCTGAGGCCGGAGTGGGCCTCGCGCTCGTCATCCTGCTGTACCGCAACCGACACAAGGTCGATCTCGACGACCTCAACCTCTTGAAAGGCTGAGACCGTGAGCCCCAATCTGCTCCCCCTGGTGCCAGGGCTCCCCCTGCTCGGCGCCGTCGTCAACGCGGTCCTCGGGCCGCGTGTGTCGCGCTCGGTGACCGGCGCGATCGGCACCCTCGCCGTCGCGGCGTCCGCTGTGCTCTCGTTCATGACCCTCGCCAGCCTCACCGGCGGCGGTCACGGAGATGAGCACCACGCCGTCGAGCCCTTGACCTACACCCTCTACACCTGGATGCAGGTGGGGGCGTTCAAGGCCGACATCGGCTTCTTGGCCGACCCGCTCTCCGCGGTGATGATGTGTGTCATCACGGGCATCGGCACGCTGATTCATCTCTACTCGTCGGCCTACATGGACGACGCGAAGGATGAGCGCTCGGTCTGGCGTTTCTTCGCCTACCTGAACCTCTTCGTCTTCGCGATGTTGTTGCTCGTCATGGGCGACAACTTCTTGCTGATGTTCGTCGGCTGGGAAGGCGTGGGCGTCTGCTCGTACCTGCTCATCGGCTTCTGGTTCTCGGACACGGCCAACGCCGTCGCGGGCAAGAAGGCCTTCGTGACGAACCGCGTCGGCGACTTCATGTTCATCCTCGGCTTGTTCTGGCTGTACTGGTCGCTCGGCGACAAGGCCACGATGAACTTCACCGAGCTGCAGCAGGTCATCGCCGCCAACCCGGCGCTGGTCGGTGGGGTAGGGGGCCTCGTCGTCACCGGCGTCTGTATGCTCTTCTTCGGCGGCGCCACGGGCAAGAGCGCGCAGATCCCGCTCTACGTCTGGCTGCCCGACGCCATGGCCGGCCCGACGCCGGTGTCCGCGCTCATCCACGCCGCGACGATGGTGACCGCTGGCATCTACATGATCTGCCGGCTGAACTTCCTCTACGTGATGAGCCCGATGGCGATGGGCCTCGTCGCCCTCACCGGCGCGCTCACGGCCTTCTTCGCCGCGACCATCGCCATCACCCAGAACGACATCAAGAAGGTGCTGGCCTACTCCACGGTCAGCCAGCTCGGCTTCATGTTCTTGGGCGTCGGCATCGGCGCGTTCACCGCGGGCTTCTTCCACGTCTTGACCCACGCCTTCTTCAAGGCGCTGATGTTCCTCGGGTCGGGCTCGATCATCCACGCCCTGCACCACCAGCAGGACATGCGGAAGATGGGCGGGCTGCGCAAGTACATGCCCGTCACCTTCTGGACGTTCACCGCGGGCTACCTGGCGATCATCGGCTTCCCGCTCACCTCGGGCTTCTTCTCGAAGGATGAGATCCTCTGGCTCACCTTCATCACCCCGCCGGAGCGGGTGGCGCTCTTCGGTGAGTACGTCAACGTCGCGGGCGTCTGTTACGGCCTCGCCTTGGTGACGGCCCTGCTCACCGCCTTCTACATGAGCCGCCTGTACTTCTTGACCTTCTTCGGCGAGTACCGCGGCGGTCAGGACGATCACGGTCATGGCCATGACGCCCACGGGGCCCACGGTCACGACGCCCACGGCGGCCACGACGATCACGGTCACGGCCACACCCCGCACGAGTCTCCGTGGCCGATCACCGTGCCGCTGGTCGTGCTCGCGGTGCTCAGCCTCGTCGGCGGCTTCTTGAACACGCCCCACTGGTTCCCCGTCGGGAGCCACGAGGTGCTGCACCACTTCTTCGCCCCGGTCTTCGGCGCGTCTGAGGCGGCGCTGGGTGACTTCAACTGGCCGATGGTGGCGGACTACACCACCGCGGCGCTCACCCGCAGCACGGGCCAAGAGCTGTTCTTCATGAGCGTCACGCTCATCCTCATCGGCTTCTCGGTCGGCATCGCTTGGGTGGTGTACGGCGGCAAGAAGGCGACGGACCACGGCGTGCAGCTCGACTACATCGCCACGGAGAGCGACCGGGTGTACCAGGGCTCGCTCAACAAGTGGTACATCGATGAGCTCTACGAGGCCGTGATCCTCACGCCGACGCGCCTCTTCAGCCGCCATGTGCTGTGGGCCGTGGTCGACGCGCAGCTCATCGACGGCCTGGTGAACTGGTGCGGCGCGGCCGCCCAGAGCCTCGCGCGGGGCTACGGCCGCGTCTTCCAGACCGGCCGGGTGCAGGCGTACGCTTTGGGCGTCGCCGTCGGCACCTTCCTCATCGTCTTCGTCTACTCGATCGGGTGACTCGGTGGACCATATCCTCTCGATCTTGACCTTCTTGCCCCTCGCGGTCGGGCTGGGGTGCTTCGTGGCCCCCGACAAGGCGGCCTCGGGCCTCGCCCTGGTCGGGTCCCTCGTCACCTTGGCGCTCTCGTGGACGCTGTGGGGCAGCTACGACCCCTCGGGCGCTGACTTTCAGCTCACCGAGACCATCCCCTGGATCCCTGACCTGGGCATCCACTACGCGGTCGGCATCGACGGCATCTCGCTCTTGCTCATCCTGCTCACCACGGTCTTGACCCCGGTGATCATCCTGAGCGCGACCCCGGCGGTGCACGAGCGGCTCAACCAGTACCTCGGCTGGATGATGGTGCTGGAGAGCGCCATGATCGGCACCTTCGTGGCGCTGGACACCTTCCTGTTCTACGTCTTCTGGGAGCTGATGCTCATCCCGATGTACTTCCTCATCGGGATCTGGGGCGGTGAGCGGCGCATCTACGCGACGATCAAGTTCTTCATCTACACGATGTTGGGCTCGCTCTTGATGCTCGTCGCCGTGCTCGGGCTGTACTTCCTCTACGCCGAGCAGAACCACGGCCAGTACAGCGCGCTCTTGGTGGACCTGTACAAGCTCGATGTGCCGTACAACGCGCAGCTCTGGCTGTTCGCGGCCTTCGCCTTGGCCTTCGCGATCAAGGTGCCGATGTGGCCCCTGCACACCTGGCTCCCCGACGCGCACTTTGAGGCGCCCACGGGCGGCTCGGTGGTGCTGGCGGGCGTGCTCCTCAAGATGGGCACCTACGGCTTCGTGCGCTACGCGATGCCGCTGTTCCCCGAGGCGGCGGTGGCCTTCGCCCCGGCGATGGGCGCGCTCGCGGTCATCGGCATCGTGTATGGCGCCTTGGTCGCCATGGTGCAGGACGACATCAAGAAGCTCGTCGCCTACAGCTCCGTGAGCCACATGGGCTACGTCATGCTGGGCCTCTTCGCCTTGAACGCCCAGGGCGTCACCGGCGCGGTGTACCAGATGTTGGGCCACGGCCTCGCGACCGGCGCGCTGTTCCTCCTCGTCGGCGTGCTCTACGAGCGCCGCCACACCAAGGCCATCGCCGAGTACGGCGGGCTGGCCAAGGTGGTGCCGGTCTTCGCCTTCGTGTTCATGCTCGTGACCTTCGCGTCCGTGGGCCTGCCCGGCCTCAACGGCTTCATCGGTGAGTTCCTCATCCTGCTCGGCAGCTTTGAGCGCTCCCCGGTGCTGACCATCTTCGCGGCGTCTGGCGTCATCTTGGGCGCCATCTACATGCTGTGGATGTTCCAGCGCGTGATGTTTGGTCCGCTGACCAACGAGAAGAACAAGTCGCTGCCCGACTTGACCACCCGTGAGCTGGTCTACCTCGCGCCGATCCTCGTGCTCATCGTGCTGATGGGCGTGTACCCGCAGCCCTTCTTGGAGGTGATGCAGCCGTCCGTGGAGCGCGTCGTGCTCCGCTTGGCTGAGGCCACCCCCTCCATTCCCCCCACCGCCTCGCTCTTTGATCCCTCGGCGGCCGCCGCTGTGGAAGCTGGGAGCCGCTGATGTCGCCCCTGACCCCTCCCCCGGTGCTGGTGCCCGAAGGGCTCTCCCAGGACCTCGCCGCCTTCGCCCCCGCCTTCGTCATCTTCGGCGCGGCCTTGGTCATCCTCTTGTGGGAGGCCGTCGTGCGGCCCGCCGACAAGCGGGTGTTCATGGGCTTCTCGCTCACCGCGATCCTCGTGGCCTTGGGCCTCAACGTCGGCGTCTCGGTTGAGGACCGCCTGGGCTTCTCGGGCATGGTGTCGTTTGACGCCTACAGCGTCTTCTTCAACTCCGTGTTCTTGATCTCCGCCGCGCTCTCGACGCTTTTGTCTCACGACTATCTGGAGCGTGTCGGCGTGCGCATCGGCGAGTACTACTCGCTCGTGCTGTTCGGCCTGTTCGGCATGATGCTCTTGGGCATGGGCGCGGACCTCATGCTCCTGTTCGTGGGCATCGAGGTGATGTCCATCGCGTTCTACTGCCTCTCGGCGATCAAACGCACCGACGCCCGGGGCATCGAGAGCGGCTTCAAGTACTTCATCATGGGCGCCTTCGCCTCGGGCATCTTGCTCTACGGCGTGTCGTTTGTGTATGGCGCCACGGGCACCACCTCGCTCCAGGGCATCCGCGCCGCGATCGACGGCGGTGTTCATGGCGGGATGCTCGGCCTCGGCGTGGCGTTCATCATCGCCGGGTTCTTGTTCAAGATCGCCGCCGTGCCGTTCCACATGTGGGCCCCGGACGTCTACGAGGGCGCGCCGGCCTCGGTCACCGGCTACATGGCGACGGGCGTGAAGGCGGCGTCCTTCGCGGCCTTCGGGCGGGTGCTCTTCGTGGCCTTCTTGGGCCTCAAGGACGACTGGGCCGCGCCGCTGATGGTCATCGCCGCGGTGACGATGCTCTTGGGCAACCTCGTCGCCCTGGTGCAGGACGACCTCAAGCGCATGTTGGCCTACTCCTCCATCGCGCACGCCGGGTACATGCTCATGGCGATCGTGGCCGTGGACTCGGAGAGCGTCGGGCTCAACGGCCAGGTCTCGGGGCTCTTGTTCTACCTGCTCGCCTACACGTTCATGAACCTCGGCGCCTTCGCGGTGTTGACGCTCATGGCCGGCGACCGGGACGACCTCACGAGCATCAAGGGCCTCGCGGGGCTCTCCACGCGCAACCCCGGCGTGGCCGCTGGCCTCGCGCTCTGCCTGTTCTCCCTCGCCGGCATCCCGCCGACCATGGGCTTTGTCGGGAAGTTCTACCTCTTCGCGGCGGCGGTTCGCGCCGATTATGTCGGCCTCGCCGTGGTCGCGGCGCTCTCCGGCGCGATCGGGGTCTACTACTACCTCCGGCCCATCGTGGTGATGTACATGCAGGAGGGTGGGGAGCCCTTGGCGCTTCGCCCCACCGCGGCGAGCATCGGCGCCTTGGCCATCGCGTCCGTGGCGATCCTCTACTTTGGCCTGTTCCCGAGCCAGCTCATCGAGCTGTGCCAGGCGGGTGTGCTCTCCTTGGTGGGTTGAACGACCCCATCGGGGCAGGTTCTTCGCGGCGGGCCCTCGGGTCCGCCGCGCCTGTCTCTGGGGTCTTGTGCGGCGAGATTTGCGGTGGCAGCCGAAGCACAGCTATAATCCCCCGAACGTCTCGACATGGCCTCCCCCAAGGCCCATCTGCTGGAGCCCTCCATGCGACCATACGCCTTCTCCATTGGCCTCTCGGTGATGACGCTGCTCGCGGTCGGCTGCAAGTCGGGTGACTTGGAAGACAGCGGCGGTCCTGGAGCGAGCGAAGACAGCCGCTTCACCGTCACCCCGCCCGCGGGTGGCCTCGGGCAGTCGATGGCGGTGACGGTGCTCGCCGACTCCAGCGCCTTTGAGTTCGGCGCCACATCTCTGGACTTTGGCGCGGGCATCCTCGTCGAGTCGGTCACGGTTCAAGACGGCTGGACGGCGGTGGCCGACATCCTCATCGAGCCCGACGCGGACATCGGCCAGCGAGACGTCACCGTCGAGATCTCCGGCAGCACCTCGGTGCTTGACCGGGCGTTCCGGGTCACCGAGGAGTTCTTCACCGTCACGCCCGATCGTGGCAAGCTCGGCGAGACGGTGGAGGTGGAGCTGGTCGGCACCAACACCCGCTGGAAGGCCGGGCGCACCTGGGCCAACTTCGGCGACGGCGTGGACGTGCTCGACGTGTCCGTCGTCTCCGAGACCTTGCTCAACGCGACGATCTCCATCGACGCCGACGCGCCCCCCGGCCTGCGCGACGTCTACACCGAGGACAGCGGCAAGATCGTCACCCTGTACGACGGCTTCCAGGTCGACCGCATCGCCTTGGGCGCGGTGTTTGACCCTGTTGAGGCCGAGCAGGGCGACACCGTCGAGTTCACCGTCTTCGCCCGGGGGACCAACTTCCTCCAGGACGAGACGACCATCACCTTCTTTGACGGCGACGGCCTCAACCCCGACATCCGCGTTGACTCCATCACCGTGCTCGACGCCGAGAACCTCTGGGGTCGGATGACGCTGTCCAACGCCGCCGAGCTCGGCCTGCGCGACGTGCTGCTCACCACGGCGGACGAGGGCCTGCGCATCCCTGACGCCTTCACCGTGATCGGCGGCGACTACTCCTTGGACGAGGTCGCCATCGACCTGCGCTTCACCGTCGTGCGTGGCCTCGACAACTCCTCGGGCGGGATCTCCGAGTCCGTGCAGGCCTCCTGCGTGTTCTTCATCCCGCTGGACCCGCCCTGTCCGTCCGGCGGCGGCATGGGCAGCAAGCCCGAGCCCAGCCCGTATGACACCAACGCCATCGGCCCGATCACCGGCTCGGGCAGCTCCAGCGAAGACTGCCCCAACCCCACGACCTTCTCCGCGGGCGACTACGTCTGGCTGGAGTCCGACAAGAACATCGTCACCTTAGAGAAGCAGGTAGACGCCGCCTCGGGCATGATCACCTACGTCGGCGTCGGGCTGACGATGGCGGACTACGTCACCGACAACGTCTACGACCTGCACCTCCAGGGCGACCCAGACGGCCTCGCTGAAGAGATCGTCGAGCGTGTGCTCCCGACGGTGCCGTCCGACTGGTCGATGATCTCGCCGCAGCTCTGGGGCAACTACACCCACGACCGCACCCAGGACTTCGTCTACTCCTGGACCCCGGCGATGACCTACCCCGACGCCATCTTCGTCACCTCGATCTCCGGCACGACCTGGGCCGAGACCGGCGACCCGGGCCTCGCCATCTCGATCCCCTGGGATGACGGTGAGCACACCTACTTCGGCTCGGAGCTCATCAACTTCGACCCGAACCCCGTGTCGTTCACGGCCTACAGCTTCATCGAGGGCCCCGAGTTTGGCCTGAAGAACTCGATCTACCAGGAGAACCAGTCCGAGAGCTACATCTACCTCGGCGCCTCTATGGTGCTCAAGTAAGCCCCCCTCTGGGAGTCTCCTTTATGCGTCCGGTCCCCCTGCGCGCGGGTGTGTTCACCTTCGCGACCGCGCTCCTGAGCGGCGGCTGCACCGAGAATGAGTTCATCGCCCAGCCCTTTGACAACATCGCCGTGGTCACGGGGGACTTCGACTTCGTCGAGTCTACGCTGCTCCGCCAAGAGATCGCGTATCAGCGGTACGAAGGCTACATCTGCTGCGCGTCCTACGACCCGACCATCGACCCCGCGGGCATCGCCCAGAAAGCCGAGAGCCTGTTTCTGGCCGAGAACGCCGAGGGCCAGGCCGAGATCGACACCTATGACGCCGTGTTCGTGAACTCAGGCGCCCGTGGCCTCGGGGACTACGAGTACAACGGCATCGAAGACGACGACGACTTCGTGAAGGATCCCTTGGTCATCGAGCGGGTGCGGGCCTATGTCGAGGACCGTGGCCGCGTGCTCGTCGTTTCCGACTGGGGCTACGACCTCATCGAGGCCGTGTGGCCCGAGAAGCTGGAGCTCGCCGGGGATGACCTCGCTTATGACGCCGCCCAGCTCGGCGTCGGCGGTCAGCGGGTCGCCGCTGAGATCAAGAGCGAGGTGCTGCGCAATCGTCTACAGGCCGGGTCGGCCTCGCTCCTGTTCAACTACGGCAACTGGTCTGTGGTCGAGAGCGTCGGCCAAGACGTGACCGTTCATGTCAGCGGAGACGTCAACTTCCGCCCCGACGGCGGCGACGGCGTCAGCGTCATCCCGGACTCGCCCCTGCTCGTCTCGTTCGCGGCGGGCCGTGGCCTCGTCGTGTACTCATCGTTCCACTGGGACGCCCAGACCGCGGCGCTCTCTGACGAGATCCTCCTCGCGCTCATCGAGGGCTTGGACCCCGGCAGCGCTGAAGAACAAGCAGAGGAAGAGGTGCCTGATGCGCAGTGAGTCCCGGGCGCTCGGCCTCGGCGGCGGCCTCCTCATGGCCCTGGCCTTGGGCGCCTGCACCGAGAACAACTTCTACACCCAGAAACACACCGACGTGTTTCAGCAGGCCCGGCGCAACACCGTAGACGTGCTGCTCGTGGTCGATAACTCCTGCTCGATGGTGGAGGAGCAGAACAAGCTCGCCTCCAACTTCCAGGCGTTCATCCAGTTCTTTCAGGGTGTCGATGTCGATTATCAGATCGGCGTGATCACCACCGACAACGAGGCCGCGGAGTTCTCCGGGCGCCTCGTCGGCGGCGATGACGAGGTCATCCTGCGCAGCGCCGACGGCCTCGTCCTGGAGCGTGTGGCCTGGGACCGGGACTGGGATCTGGCCCCGGGCGCCTCGTGGAGCCTCGACCCCGACCAGATGACCGTCACCGGCAACGACCGGCGCGACGCTTGGTGCTCTGGCGTCGAGGCCTTCGGCGCGGGTGACCTCGGCACCCCCGGCGCGGCGAACCCGAGCTGCGGCGCGTCTGGCCCCGAGGCCGAGGACAGCGGCGACACCGGCGCTGAGGACACGGGGTCGAGCGAGACGTCTGAAGGGGCGGTCCCGGCCGTGGGGGAGGTGATCATCACCGAGCTGATGGTCGACCCCGTCGCGGTGGCTGATGCGCTGGGCGAGTGGGTTGAGCTGACGAACGTGTCGGATCACACCCTGGACCTCGGCGGCTGCATGATCACCGACGATGGCCGCAACGGCGCGACGATACCGGCGGGCACCCTGCTCGCCGCTGGGGAGCGCCTCGTGCTGAGCCGCAGCGACGATGGCGCGGCCAACGGCGGCCTCGACGCCTCGGTCTCCCTCGCGGACGGCATGACCCTGAACAATGACGTGCTCATCCTCAAACCTGACACCGAGGGCGCCGGGGAGATCTTCTCCGAGATGGTCGCCCAGGGCACGACGGGCACGGGCATCGAGATGGGCCTGGACTCTGCGCTCTCCGCGCTCTCTGAGCCCTTGTTGTCTACGACGAACGCCGGGTTTCTTCGCCCCGAGGCCAACCTCTCGCTGATCGTCGTCTCCGACGAAGAGGACTCCTCGCAGTACGCCGTGGACCACTACTTCAGCTACTTCGCGGGGCTGAAGGGCGACGCGGCGTTCCGGGATCACAGCCTGTTCAACCTCTCCGCTGTCGTCGGCAGCGAGGAGCCCGAGTTTGAGGGGGACCCGTCCTGCTCCTCGGATGACGGCGTCGCGAGCTTCGGCTCTCGGTATGTGGACCTCGCCCAGCGCACGAACGGCCTCATCGAGTCCATCTGCGACGACGACTTCTCGCCCATCGCCCAGGAGCTCGGCCTGACGCTCTCGGGCCTCGTGGCCGAGTACGAGCTCTCTGAGCGCCCCCGGGAGGACACCCTGGAGGTGTCGTTGTACTCCTCGGCGAGCGAGGAGGACTTCGAGAAGGAGCTGGTCCGGGACGTGGACTACATCTACGTCGTGGAGCGCAACAGCCTGCGGTTTGAGGAGGGCCAGGTGCCCCCCTCCCAGTGGTTCATCAAGGTCGAGTATGAGCTGCTGCCCAAAGGCGCGGTTCAGGAGTCGGACACCGGCGGCGAGGACGGCACCCCATGATCGTGTTGTTGCTGTGGAGCCTCGCGGCTTGCCAAGAGGAGCCCGAGTGCTCCGAGACCACCCCCTGCGCCTTCGGCGCGGTCTGTGAGCAGGGCGTGTGCATCACGATCCCCTGCTCGACCTCGGCCCAGTGCGGCATGGAGGAGTACTGCGACAACCGGAGCTGCGTGTCCGGCTGCGCTGAAGACTCGGACTGTTACCCCGGCGACGTCTGCAACACCGAGTTCAACACCTGCGAGCCCCGCGGCTGCCGCAGCACCCAGCTCGACTGCGACTTTAAGGAGTACTGCGACCAGGGCTCCGGGGACTGCTACGAGGCGGGCGGCTACTACTGCAAGCCCTGCGACGGCGACGACGACTGCGGCGGCAACGAGAACCTCTGCCTCGGCTTCGGCACTTCAGGCAGCTACTGCGGCGTGACCTGCTCCACCGATGACGACTGCCCGGCGGGCTTCGACTGCTTGCCCATCGGCGACATCAGCGGCAACATCGTCGCCTACCAGTGCCTCACCTACTGCTGGCTCTACGACGAGGACGGCGAGGGCGGCGCGCCCCCGGTGGGCCTCCCGATGCCCGAGCCTGAGCCGGTCTGTGACGTGACGGAGGGCGCATGACGCCGCGGCTCCTCCCTTTGCTCCTGCTCGTGGGCCTCGCCGGGCTCGCGGGGTGTAAAGGGGCGGATGACGGCGACACCGGCGAGACGAACGTCGGCCCGGCGCTGACCCACACGCCGCCGGAGTCCCTCACCCAAGGCGACGCGCTCCGGCTGAGCGTCGTCGCCCAAGACGACGACGGTGTGGCTTCGGTCTCGGTCATCTACCGGGTGCAGGGCGCAGACTATTGGTCCAACGCCGAGCTTGTTGAGGCCGACGGCGAGTGGACCGTCGAGATCCCCGCCGAGGAGGCCACGCCCCCGGCGGTCGAGTACTACTTCAAGGCCACGGACGAGGCCGAGCTGAGCTTCGTCTCGTACCTGCCCGCCGATCTGAGCGTCGAGGGCCCGTTCACGGTCTCGGTGCTCGCGACGAGCCTGGGCCTGCCGTTCTTTGAGGACTTTGAGGTTCAGACCGGCGAGAACTTCTTGTCTGACCTCGGCTGGGGCAGCGACGCCCAAGGCTTCCCTGGCTACGTCTGGGGGCTCTCGGCCACCCGGGCCTACTCGGGCGAGGTCAGCGCGTACCACGCCCGAGGCGTCGAGGGCATCTCGGCGATGGAGGACTGGCTCATCTCCCCGGCGCTCGACCTCTCCGGCCAAGATCGGGTGCAGGTGACCTGGCGCGAGTATGGCGTCTACGTCGAGGGCGCGAGCCACAAGCTCTACGCCTCCGTCGGCTCCCGCGACCCTGAAGATGGCGACTATGTGCTCCTCGCCGAGCTTGAAGCCCCCGCGGAGGAGGCGTGGTCCCGCGCGCCGCTGGTGGAGGTGAGCGAGCTCGCCGGCGAGCGTGTGGTGTACCTGGCCTGGGTGTACGAGGGCAGCGAGGCCGACGACTGGTACATCGACGATGTGCTCGTGCGGCCCCTCACCATCGATCTCACGAGCGAGCTGTCTTGGGCGCCCAACCCGGCGCACCCCGGCGAGACGACGACGCTCAGCCTGGAGCTCCTGAACCTCGCTGACGCCAGCGCGGACTCGCTGACGGTCACCGCGAGCCTGCCCGACGGCGGCGGCGTGTTCACCGCCGACACGGTCACCCTCGACGGCGGCATCGCCGCGTATGGCTCGGCCACCGCGGAGCTGGAGCTGGCGATCGACGCCGCCTGGCCCGACAACAGCCCGATGCCCGTCACCTTCACGGTGAGCGACGGCCTCGACTCGTGGAGCTTTGACGAGACCTTCATCGTCGGCTCGCCCACCACGGGTGAGCTGACCCTCGCGCTCAGCGGCGAGGGGCTGGTGCAGGTGTCCTTCGGCGTCGGCGATCCTGACGCGCCCACCTGGGAACAAGACGTCTACAGCGCCTTGGCCCCCGTCGGCGCGCTCACCGTCGAGGTAGACCTCACCGAGCAGCACGCGCTCTTGCCGCCCTCGGCGGGCCCCCTGCGCTGGTTCGCCCGCATCGACAGCGCCGCCACGGGCCGGGTCACCGACCTCAGCTTCACGACCGGCGCCGAGCGCTGGGAGGCGTCGGTCACGCCGACGCTGATCGTCGACGGCGAGACCTTGGTGTATGTGCCCGAGCCCCCGGCGCCGACCCTCGTGAGCCCACGCGCCAGCGTCACGACGCTGAGCCCCGGGGTCGAGGACGTCGCGCTCAGCTTCACCCTCCGCAACGACGGCGGCGACTTCGCCGGCCCGGTCTCGATCTCCTTGTCCACGGCGGACCCAGACGTGGTGATCACCGACGGCGCTGCCCTCGCCGCCGACGAGGCCGACCTTGAGCCCGGCGAGCAGCTCCCTTACGCCAACGTGTTCCGGTTCAACGTCAGCGCCGACCACGTCAGCTCTCTGCCGATCACCGTCCAGGTGGACGTCACCGACGGCTTGGAGTCCTGGTCGTTGCCCGTTGAGCTGACCGTGCCTTGGCCGGTGATCAAGGTGACCTCCGTGGTCATCGACGACCGCATCGGCGGCGACAACGACGGCCTCTTGGAGCCCGGTGAGACGGCTGACTTGGAGCTTGAGCTCACGAACGTCGGTGATCTCGACACCTTCGGCGTGGTTCAAGGCGTGCTCAGCGTCGCCTCGGGCTCCGTCGTCGCCGCGACCCCCCAGACCGCCGTGGAGACCGTCGGCTCGATGACCGTCGGCCGCACCCGCTCCGCCGACTTCAACCTGACCGTCGACGCGGGCGCCTCCGTGGGCGAGGCCCTGGATCTTGTGCTCACGTTCACCGACGGCACGGCGACTTACCTCGCCGACCTGCAGCTCATCATGGGAGAGCCCCCGTGGCTCTCGGTGACGCCCATCGACGACAACGTCGGCGACCACTACGACTCTGACTTCGACCTGCTCAACGTGCAGTACCGCTCCGACGGCAGCACCTTAGAGCTCAAGTTCATCTCGGCCGTCGCCTTTGACCCCACGAAGGCCTTCGTCGAGATGTGGGCTGTGCCGACGGCCGCGGACTACACCTACTACCGCCTCGTCTACCAGTCGGGCTCGGCGAAGCTCCAGGGCTACTCCTCTGGGGCGGGCTTCATCACCTTGCTGTTGCCGACCGCCACCCTCCCCGACGCCAACACCCTCATCTTGAGCTGGCCCTTGGCGGACATGGGCCTGCTCACGACGAGCTTCAAGGCGGGCTTTGGCGCGGGCTGGTGCGGGAGCGTCACGGGCTCGTACTGCGACCACTTCCCCGATGGCTGGGGCTACTACTACTCGAGCTACAGCTCGTCGAGGTTCTTCACGCTGTCATGGTGAGCCGACCCACGGTGGTGTTTACCCTGGTCGCCGTCATGATGAGCGGCTGCAACTCCTTCGGCCTGCAGGAGCTCGACAGCTCCCCAGACGAGTCCGGCGGCGGCACAGGCCTTGACCCCTGCGCCGGGCAGCCCTTGTGTATCCAGGCCCTCGACCCGAGCTGGGGCCCCATCGCCGGGGGCACGACGGTGGAGCTGCGCGGGCGGGGCTTCACCGACGGCGCCGTCGTGAGCTTCGGCTCGGCGGCGCTGGACACCACGGTGCTCGACGACGACCTCGTGTTGATCACCACGCCGAAGGTCAACTCCGAGGCGTCCGTGGACGTGACGATCACCGCCGACGGCGCGTCGTTCACGCTCTACGATGGCTTCACCTACGCGAGCGCCGACCCTGGCGACAGCGGCGGGGGAGGGGACGACAGCGACGTGAGCCCCACGGGCCTCGTCGGCGGCCTGGTCGAGCTGAGCTACTTCGCCGTGGGCTGCCCGAGCTGCTTCGGGGTGTCGGACTACCTCGACTTCTCCGTGGCGGCGGCGCTGCACAGCCCGGTGAGCGGCTCGTGGAACGACAGCTTGCCCCCGCGGGGGAGCTGCGACCGTGATCCGCCGACCTCTGGCCTCAGCTCCAGCTTCATCGACGTCGGCGCGCGCCTGTTCTTGAGCGCCGGGACCCGCACGATCACGCTCAACGAGAGCGGCGGGGTGTACAGCGCCTCGGGCCTCGCCCAGTCCGACTACGTGAAGAACACCGCCTGGGATCTCTCGGCGACGGACGGCGGGAGCTGGGGCCCCTTCGAGGTGAACGACGTGCTCGTGACGGCGGAGGGCTTCACCGATCTGCAGCCCATCGCCATCGCTGAAGACGGCGCCCGGGCGTTCACCGCGAAGATCCGCTCGAACAACGCGAGCTTCACCTGGGCGCCGAGCGGCGTGACCGACAGCTTCATCCTGCGCCTGGACGTCTACAGCCCGAACGGCGCGTCCCAGGTCGGCACCATCCTCTGCCACAGCGCAGACTCTGGCGCGCTGACCGTGCCCTCTTCAGCCTTCTCTGGGCTGCCGACTGGGGGCCTCATGGCCGTCTGGATGTACCGAACCCAGACGGGCGAGTCGGTGTTGCCGACGAACGGCGCCACCTTAGAGTCCTCGGCGAGCATCGGGCTCTTGGGCACCGCCGTCTTGCAGTAGCGCCCGGCCTCTCGCGGCGCGCTACTTCGCGGCCTCGTCGTTGGGCACGGCGCGAACCTCAAGGATGTCGATCTCGGCCTCGGCGAAGCCCTTGACCGTCATCTCGATCTCGACGCCTTCAGACCAGCGGAGGTTGAGCTCCTCGTCCTCTTTGGCCAGCTCTTGGAAGAGCTGCGAGGTCATCAGCCGCTTGGGGGCCTTCTTGTCGTTGTCGGGCGGGGCCAAGGTGCCCACCATGACGGCCTCGTGCCGGGGGACGACGCCCTCGATGGGGATCTCGACGGTGTCGAGCACCTTGTCGTTCTTGTCCTTGATCGTGGCCTTGAGGATCACGTCGGTCATCACGAACTTGGACTTGTTCTGGAGCAAGAACTGGAAGACCGTGAGGTTCGACTTGCGCTGATCGAGCTGCAGCCAGGACGAGTTCTCGACGAAGACGTAGCGGTCGGGGTTGTAGAGGGGGTCGAAGTCCTCGCGCGCCTCTTTGCCGCCGAACAGGTAGCCCGGGATGACGTGATCGTTCTTGACGTAGCCCTTGACGCCGTCCGCAGACTGGATGTGGTACCACACCCCACGTTTGCCGAGCATGTCGATGGTGGAGTCTTTGGCGACCGTGCCGACCGGGGAGCCGTCGGGCTTTGAGAGCACCGGCGCGTCGGGGAAGGTGACGAGGAGCTGGGTCATCGCCAGGCCGCCGTCGCCCAAGAGGTCGAGCTGATCGTGGGTGGGGATCTGCTTGTAGAAGTCGTAGCCGACATAGGCCGCGCCCAAGATGATGATCCCGAAGAGGATCATCACCGGGGTGCGCAGCGCCGACGGCGGCGGCGGCGCGTCGACGTCATCGAGCATCGTCGAGCGGCTCGACGTGAAGCTGCCTTTGAGATCGGGGATCTCTGAGGCGTAGAGCCAATCGGCCGCGCCGGGCGGTTGAATCATGTCGGTCGCCGCGAGCTTTCCAGACTTCGCGAGCGACTTGAGCTCGTCGAGATCTTTCGCGGCGAACTGACGATCCCCTTGGGAGACCAGCCATCGGCTCATGAGACGCTCCTCTCCTGAGTGCTAAGAGCGTGCATTTAGCGCGGCGTGCGGGCGGGTCAAGCAAATCCCTTGGCGGGCCTCGCCCCGTTGACCCAGAGTTCACCAGCGGGTAAGGAGAGCCCGAGGAACAAATGCCCTTCCAGCGCCTGCGCCTGCTGATCGCTTATGACAACGCTCGGGGCCTCTGCGGCGCTGTGGTGCCTCGGCTCCGCGCCATGTTGGAGCACCGCGCCTTCGAGGTGGAGCTGCTGGAGATCGGCGACGCCCCTGTGGCCGTTGACCTCACGGAGTACCACGGCCTCGTCTTGGGCACCCCGGCCTTGGGGCTCGGCGTGCGTGGGGTCGGCCCCTCGGCCCGGGTCAAGGCCTTCGTGGCCGCCCAGGGGGGCCTCGAAGAGGTCAAGGTCGCCGTGTTCTGCGTGTATGAGCTGCTCCCCGGCTACACCCTACGCAACACCCGCCAGCTCGTGCTCGACGCCGGGGGCCAGGTCATCTGCGCCCAGGGTTACTGGCGTCTGCGCCCAGAGCACGACGAGCACGTCTTGCCCGCGGAGTGTATGGTCCGCGTGCGCTGAGCTTCCCCGGTCAATCTGGAGTATACTCCTGCGGATGCGACCCTACCCCTCGCGCTACCTCCTCCCCCTCCTCTGTGCGGTCGTCGCGGCCTGTGAG
>JBEAVX010000190.1:0-6571 GCA_041160755.1 Pseudomonadota bacterium | reverse complement strand
GGGCTTCATGCTACGATCCCGGCGAACCAACCGATGAAGGTCGAGATGCAGAAGATCGGATCGCTCTTCCAGCGCAACTACGAGGGGGATCGCCTCGTCCGCGACGAGGTCGTGCCCGGCTCCGAGTGGGTGATCGCCGGGGAAGGTGTCGCCACGCGCAAGTTCGACGGCACCTGCTGCCGTGTGCAAGGCGGCGTGCTCTCCAAACGGTTTGACGCCAAGGCGGGCAAGGCGCCGCCGCCGGGCTTTGAGCCCGCCCAAGATCCCGACCCGGTCACCGGCCACTGGCCCGGCTGGCTGCCTGTGGGCGAAGGCAGCGAGGACCGCTGGTTCCGCGAGGCCTGGGACGCCGATCAAACGTTGGCCGACGGCACCTACGAGCTGTGTGGCCCCAAGGTTCAAGGAAACCCCGAAGGGTTTGAGCGCCATGTGCTCATCCGCCACGGCGTAGAGACGCTGCCTGACTTCCCGCGCAGCTTCGACGCCATCAAAGAGGCGCTCTTGCCGAGCACCATCGAGGGCGTCGTCTGGCATCATCCAGACGGCCGCATGGTGAAGATCAAGCGCCGGGACTTCGTGAAGTCGGGGCCGAAGCACCGGTCTTGAGGCCCAGACGATGCCCGAGCTTGATCCCCGCGCGCTCATGCAGACGCTCTCGTCGATCCAGGCGATTCGGCGGCGGCCGAACCTGTACCTGGGGCCTCGGGATGGGGTGCCGCTGGCGAACTTGGCCTTGCGAGAGGCGTTCTGCCTCTCTCGGGACGCGGCGTCCCGGGGCTGCTGCCGGGAGATCACGCTCACCCTGCGCGCGGGCGGCGAGGCCCTGATTCACGACGACGGACCGGGTTTGCCCCTCGAACGGGACGCCGAGGGGGTCACTTGGGCGGAGCGCGCGTTCACTGTGCTGCGGGCCTGTGCCGAGGCCAAACCCAAAGAGCTCGCGCGCACCACCTGTGAGCTCGGCCTCGTCGTGCTCAACGCCGTCAGCGCGCGCCTCGATCTGGAGCTTCACCAAGGCGGCGAACATTGGACACAGACCTACCTCGCGGGGGTCGCCGTGGCGCCCCTGAGGTTGGTGGGGCCCACGACCGCGCGTGGCCTACGACTTCACCTCCAGCTCGATTCAACGGTGTTGCCCGAGCTGGAGTTTGACCTTGAGGAGCTCACGGCCTGGCTCTCCCAGGCGAAGGAGGGCGCGCGGTTTGTGGTGAATGATGACCGCCGCGGCGTCCAGCGGGTGATCTCACCCGCCTAAGAGCCCCTCCGCCGCCTCGACGCTCATCGGGCGGCCCAACAAGAAGCCTTGGGCGTAGCGGCAGCCGAGGCGGCGCAGGGTGATGCGCTGGCGCTCGTGCTCCACGCCCTCAGCGATGGTCTCTAAGCCCAAGGCGTCGGCGAAGGCGAAGACGGCCTCTAAGAAGCGGTCAGCGCTGGGATCTTCGCCCAGGCGCGCCAAGAACGCGCGGTCGAGCTTGAGCTGGTCGATGGGCAGGTGGGCGAGGGTGGAGAGGGACGAGTGGCCTGTGCCGAAGTCGTCGAGGCAGATGCGCACGCCGCGCTCACGCAGGCGGCGCAGCATGGCCGGGGCGTCGGGGCTCTGCACCAGGGCCGTCTCGGTGAGCTCCAGGCGCAGGGCCTCGCCGGGGGTGTCGGTCTCGGCCAAGGCGCGCAGCACCCGAGGCAGCACGTCTTGGGAGTTGACCTCCTGCGCCGAGATGTTCACCGAGACGGTGAGCTGGCTGTGGCCGGGCAAGGCGCGCCAGCGCGCGATGGCGGTCAGGGCGCGGCGCAGCACCCGCTCGCTGATCGTGCCGATGAGGCCGATCTCTTCAGCGATGGGCACGAAGGTGTCCGGGGGCACGAGGCCGCCGTCGGGCTCGGCGAGGCGGGCCAGGGCCTCAAAACCGACGATCTTCTCGTCCGAGAGCCGCAGGATCGGCTGCATCACGGCGTCGACGCGGCCCTCTCGGATGGCCTCACGCAGCTTCGCCTCGCGGCGCAGGCGGGTGGTGGCGAGGCGCTGCAGCTCGGGATCGTAGACCTCACCCCGGCGCCCGCCCAGCTCACGGGCCCGGCGGGCGGCGGTCTGGGCCTCACGGAACAGCTCGGCGGGGCGGTCGTTGGCGCTGCGGGCGAAGGTGACGCCGACGCTCACCGACGGCGTGAGCGTCTCCCCGTCGATCAAGAGCGGCTCGCCCAGGCGCTCAATGATCTCTTCAGCGAGCTTGAGGGCGTCTGAAGGGCGCTTGAGGCCGAGGTGAACCACGCCGAACTCGTCCGCGCGCAGGTGCGCGACGGTCTCGGAGCTGGGCAAGAGGCCGACGAGGCGGCAGGCGCTCTCGCGCAGCACGGCGTCCCCGGCGGCGTACCCGAGGCTCTCGTTGATCGTCATGAAGCGGTCGAGCTCGACGTGCAGGAGCGTGAGCTGGGTCTCCGGCCAGCGGTGAAGCTGGCGCAGGGCCACCTGGAGCCGATCGCGGAGCGCGCGGTGGTTGGGCAGGCCGGTGAGGCGGTCGGAGAGCTTGTGGTGGGTGACGTCGCGGGCGGCGCCGAGCACGCCGAGGATCGGCCCGCCTTCTTCATCTCGCAGGGGGCGGCCCACGGCGCGCACCCAGCGCGTCTCGCCGTCGCGGGTGACCAGGCGCAGCTCGGCCTCGTGGGTCTCTCCGGCGAGGATCGTGCGCAGGTGAGCCTTCACGACCTCGTGATCCACGGGGTGCATCAGCCGCCGCAGCCCCCCCTCGCGGTCGAGCTCCTCCGCGCGCCAGCCCGTGAGCTTGGGGAAGCGGTCGGTCACCCACACCGGTCGCAGGCGGCCCTGATCCAGTCGCATCTCGTAGCTAAATTCTGCGACAAGCTCGGTGAGGTCGCGGTAGCGGGCCTCGCTCTGCGCCAGGGCCCGGGCGCGGCGCCGCTGGCCGCTCACGTCCCGGATGCTCTCGATGGCGCCGACGATCTCCCCCGCCGGGTTGAGCACCGGGCGCGCGGTGACCGAGAGCCACAGCCCGTCCTCGGCCCCTGGGCCATAGAGCACGAGCTCATCATCGACGGACTCGCCGCCGAGGGCCCGCCGCAGGGGGCTCTTCGTGCTCGGGCGCACCGTGCGACCGTCGGACTCCAGGACCTGGTGCTGATCCC
This sequence comes from Pseudomonadota bacterium, assembly GCA_041160755.1. GTDB lineage: Bacteria > Myxococcota_A > UBA796 > UBA796 > CAJQPC01 > JADKFE01. The sequence continues at coordinate 3,433 of JBEAVX010000190.1, read as the reverse complement.
GCAGGCCGTCCGGGCCGTGGATGCCCAAGGTGGCGAACAGCGCGCGGGCGGCGCGGTTCAGGGTGAGCACCTCGCCCGCGGCGTTGATGAGGATCACGCCCTCACCGACGCGCTCCAAGGCGGCGTCCACGAGCTCAGGGTCGAGGGGGGCGCGAGACATGGTGAGGACCTCGGGGCTCAGCGCGCTGTTCGCTTAACCGCGTTCAAGAGTCCTAACGTCCTGGGGCTCACCACGGCGCCACGAGATCGAGGGTGACGCTGTTTGTGCGCAGCGAGACGAGCCCGACGGTCTTCGCGAAGATGTACACCCCAGGCAGGCCCCCTCCGGCGCAGTCGAACCGAACGGCGGCGTCGAAGGTCGCATAAAAGGTGTCGTGGGTCATAAAGGTCTGGCCGACACACTGGGCCCGGCCCGAGACCACGAGCTGCTCATCGACGATACGATCGTCCGAGAGCGGCGTGCGGCCCTCGCCGACGACCTCCCCCAGCTCCCAGGCCACGAGCGCGAGGCCCTCGCTGGTGTCGAACTCCAAGAAGCCCCAGGGCTCGGCGTCGGCGAACCGCTCGCCTCGGCGGATCTCGATGATCCCCTCGCCGACGTACCTGCCCCGCAGCAGGGCCTCCTCGGCGGGCAGCTCCTCCGCGCTGACGTCGTCCCGCCAGGTCCAGGACGCGCCGTCAACAAGTCCGTTGTAGTCTGCGGTGATCAGTCCGTCGCTCGTGCCCATCGCGCCGCCGTCACAGCCCCAGAGCGCGGCGCAGGACAGGAGCGTGAGGCTCAGCCCACGGGGGGTCACTTGCCCCACCAGTACGGCAGGTGGTTGTCGGACATCGGGGACTGACCTGGCAGCCAGAACGGCGCGCTGGAGGGATCTTGGCCTTGTTCAGCCTTGGCGGTGTCGATGGCCGACACCCAGATCTGGGGGAAGCCGTAGTCGCTCGGGGCGTAGTCTCGTTTGGAGGAGAACGCGAGCCAGAGCACGTCGGAGTCTGGCAGGGGGCCCCAGCGGGGGTAGCTGTTCTGCAGCTCTCCTTCGCCGTTCGCGAGGTCGAGGCGCAGATCGACGGTGCCGTCGCGCTTCACGAGCATCACCTCGGCCCGGGTGCTGGCGTACCCGCCGCCGATCGTTCGGTTGTACGCCACCCACTCCCCGTCTGGGGACCAGGCCGGGTAGTAGAAGTTGTAGGTGCCGTCCCGGGGCACGAGCACCCGGGGCGTGCCCAAGGTCTGTTTGGTCTCGTCCCAGTCCATCACGACGAGCTCACCGCCGGTGAAGCGGAACTCGTCTTGGGTGCCGGTGACGTTCACCGCGACGAGCTCGTCCCCGCCCGGAGACCAGTCGGGCTGGGCCATGTAGTAGCCCGGCGGCGTGAGGTCCTTGATGAGCTCCCCGGTGTTCAGCTTGTACAGCTTGAGCTTGCCGAAGACCGAGCCCAGGATGTACTGGCCATCTGGAGACACGGTCTTGAACGTGAAGCGGTTGGAGTCGTTGGTGTTCACGACGACGGAGGGGTTGCCGGGGTCGAAGATGTTCACCACGGAGAACACGCCGTTGATGCCGTCGTGGGTGACGACCATGCGGTCGATGTCCTCGACCACGGCGTGACAGCCGACACACATGCCCGGCTGGTTGCCGCTGTAGAAGGGCTCGGCGGCGGTCTCACCGAAGGGGATCCGCATGATCCCGAGGTTCTGGGTGGACCAGTAGAGCACGCTGCCGTCGGCGTCGAGGCGGTTCACCGAGAGCTTGGCCGGCGCGCTCACCCGGCGGTTCGAGAGCGCGCCGCCGGACCAGACCGCCGACTCGACGGTCACCTCGACCTCCCCTTGGCGGTTCGCGGCGGCGATCTGCTCCCACAGCGCGGCGGTCGCGGTGTAGCGGTAGTCCGTGGTGTACAGCGAGATGTCGGTGATCCCGCTGCGTAAGCGAAGGCGGTAAACAACATCGTTGCCTTCCGTCTCGCTCCACAAGAAGGTGAGGCCCTCCAGGTTGCGGGGCACGGTGACGCCGTCGAGGGGGTAGAGCAGGCTGGGGCCCCCCGACGCGGGCTCCTCGGCGTCGGCCCAGGCCGTCGGCAAGGTCTCGTCGAGGCCGTCCTGCACGATGTCGCGGCTGTAGACGACGGTGATGGTGGACGACGCCGAGAGGCCGAGGTGGGCGGCGGTGATCTCGGTGACCCCGCCGTTGGTGTCCACCGAGGTGAACAGCCCGTCCTCGTTGATGTCCCCGGCGGAGAGGTTCGACGACGACCAGCTCACCAGGGTGATCTCGGTCTCAAGGCCGCCCTGGAGCCGGGCGAAGGCCGTGAACTGCAGCTCTTGGGGCTCCCCGTCGCGCACGGTGAGGGTCTGGTCCGCGGGCTCAACCCACAGCTCCTCCACCCGGGTCGCCACGCCGCCGCCGCCGGGGCCGAGGCCAGTGCAGGCGCTAAGCGCCCAGAGGGTCAAGATCATGGGGTCTCCACGCCGGAGTCCGCGCCGGAGTCGCCGCTCGCGTTGAGGTCGCCGAGCCAAGGGAAGTAGCTCAAGGACACCGTCGAGCCCGGCGGGGGCACGGCGTAGCCGTCAAACACAACCCAGTTGTTGCCTGGATCGTAGACCCAGCCGTGGCGCTCCCGGTTGGGGATGATCGCGTCGTCCACCCGCACCTCCAGGGTGTCGAGCTCGGGCACCTCCGAGAGCGCGAAGCGCCGCTCCAAGCCCAGCACCTTGAGCGCGATGCGCTCCAAGAGCGCGGCGTAGTCCGACGAGCAGATCGACTCCCGCAGGCCGCCGCTCTCCTCTTGGGCGTCGATGTAGCGCACCCCGGCGTCCGCGGCGGCGAGGAGCGACGCGCAGCCCTCGGGGAGATCGCCAACAACGGCGTTGACCGCGATGGCCTTCCCAGGCCGCATGGCCTGAAGCTCGTTCACGAAGGCGATGGGGCCGATCTCCGAGTAGTCGTCCTCGTCGGAGAAGAAGACGATCTCCAGGTCCGCGCCTTTGCGCAGATCGGCGTGCTCGGTGAGCGCCTCCAAGGCGAAGTCAAAGCCGCGCTCGTCGCGGTCGCCTTCAGTGCCCACCTCCACGGCCGCGGCGAAGACCGTCGCCAGATCGGCGGTGTCCGCGGTCATCGTGACCGGATCGTAGTCAAAGGGCAGGGACTTGGGGTCGGGGTCCGTCGTCGTGACCACCAGCCGAAAGTCAACAGCCGCGTTGCTCAGGAAGCTCACGAAGCTCGTGGCGTGTAGGCCGAGCTGCTCCTGCTCTTCAGACATCGAGCAGGAGTTGTCGACGACCCAGAGGATGTCCACCCCCGAGTCACGCGAGGGCTGCGTCCAGGAGTCGATGTTCGGGCGTCGCTCGACCTGGTAGTCCACGCATCCCAGCGTGAACAAGGCGAGCGCCCACCCAGGGAGGGGGAGGCGGGCTGCGTCTTGCATGGCGGGGAGT
>JBEAVX010000154.1:0-6253 GCA_041160755.1 Pseudomonadota bacterium | reverse complement strand
GGATCACGCCTTTGCCCTCGACCTGGGCGAAGTCGCGCACCCGCTTGAGCAGGCGGTTCGCGACGCGGGGGGTGCCTCGGCAGCGCCCCGCGAGCTCTCGGGCGCCTTCGCCGGTCATCTCGACGCCGAGGCGCTGGGCCGAGCGCACGAGGATGAGCTCCAGCTCGGCGGGGGTGTAGAAGTCCATGCTGCACTGGATGCCAAACCGCGCCCGAAGGGGGGAGCTGAGCAGGCCCGTGCGGGTGGTCGCCCCGATGAGCGTGAACCGTTTGAGCGGCAGCTTCACCGACTGCGCGCCGGGCCCCGAGCCGATGAGCACGTCGATCTCGTAGTCCTCCATCGCCGGGTAGAGCACCTCCTCCACGGCGCGGTTGAGGCGGTGAATCTCGTCGATGAACAGGATCTGGCGGTCTTCGAGGTTGTTGAGCAGGGCGGCGAGGTCACCTCCGCGCTCAATCGTCGGCCCCGAGGCCGTCTTGACCTCCACACCGAGCTCCTCGCCCATGATGTAGGCCAAGGACGTTTTGCCTAAGCCCGGCGGCCCGGCGAAGATGACGTGGTCCAAGGCCTCGCCGCGCTGGAGCGCCGCGCGGATGTACACCTTGAGGTTCGCCTTGATGCGCTCTTGGCCGACGTACTCGTCGAGGTTCTTGGGGCGAAGCGCCGGGTCAACCGGATCTTTGGGCGTGGCGTCTACGAGTCGGGTCGTCATGGCTCAGCCCCCCGAGAGGATCTTGAGGGAGTGGGAGAGGCGCGTGGGCACGTCGGCGCCGTCGAGGCCCCGGGCGGCGAGACCGGCGAGGGCCTGGTCGATCTCGGACTTGCGGTAGCCGAGCTGGGCCAAGGCCAAGACGAGGGTGTCGTGGTCCTTCGTCTTGGGCGGCGGCTCGGCGGCGGCGTTGGCCGTGGCGGCGGCGGCGCGGAACTCGACGGGGATCTTGCCGCGAAGCTCCAAGACGAGGCGCTCGGCGGTTTTTTTGCCCACGCCCGGCGCGGCGGCCAAGGCGCGGGTGTCTTCAGCGTCGATGGCGGCGGCGAGGCCCTCCAAGCCGAGGTGGTCCACGAGCGCCTGGGAGAGCTTGGGGCCCACCCGGGGCATGGTCGTGAGCAGCTCAAAACACTGCCGCTCCGCCGCCCGGCCAAAGCCGAACAGGCGGATGCTGTCTTCGCTGACCTGGGTGGAGATGTAGAGGGTGGCCGCCGCGCCGTCCGAGAGCTCTCCGACGAGGCGCGGCCCGACGTGCACGAGGTAGCCGACCCCTCGAACGTCCATCACGACGGCGCCGGGCAGGCGCTCGACGACGTCCCCGGCGAGGCGCGCGATCATGTGAGGCTCCGAACGATGGCGTGGTGTTTGGCGTGGGCGAGGTGGGTGATGGCGATGCCGATGGCGTCGGTGGCGTCCGCGGTGAGGGACTCATCAGCGCCGACGAGCAGCCGCACCATCCGCGCGAGCTGCACCTTGTCCGCGCTGCCTGAGCCCGTCACCGACTTCTTCACCGTCATGTTGTTGTACTCAAACACGGGCACCCCGGCCTGGGCGGCGGCGAGGAGCGCGACCCCCCGGGCTTGGCCGAGGCGCAGGGCCGACTCCGAGGACTTGTGCCGAAAGATCGCCTCGATGGACACGACCTGGGGCTGGTGCAGGGTGAGCAGGCTCTGGAGGCCCTGAAAGATCGTCAGCAGGCGGCTGGGGATGTCGGCCTTGGTGTTCGTGTGAATCGCCCCGGCCGAGCGCAGGAGGTAACGCCCACGATCTCGGTCCACCAAGGCGTAGCCGGTGTGAACAGAGCCGGGATCGATCCCGAGGACGAGCATGGGGTGCGCCGGAGGAGGAGGGGAGAGCTGCCTGAACGTCTTGACGATGTAAACAGATGTTCAGGGGTTGTCGAGGGTCTTGGGCCGACGACGTCTCCACCACAGCGGAAACAGCAAGGCGGCGGCCCCGGTGTCCAGCGCGGGCTCCCCTCCGCAAGACCGGCACTCCTCGGCCTCGTCTACCTCGCCGTCGCAGTCGTTGTCTAAGCCGTCGCAGGTCTCGGGGATGTTGTCGATGACGCCGTCGCAGTCGTCATCGAGGCCGTTGCACAGCTCGGGGGCGCCGGGGAAGATCGTCGGGTCTTCGATGGCGCAGTCTACGGAGTCGGGCCAGGTGTCCTCGTCGCTGTCCGCGCCGTGCAGAGGCCGCGTCGGCAGGCCGGGCCCGGCGCCGCCGGTGTCCGCCTCACCCGCGTCTTGGGCGAAGGCGGCGAAGGGGAGGAGCAGCAGCAGCGCGGCGGTGAGCATAGGCCCAGCGTATCCCGATTCCGGCCCCCTCCGCAGCGCCACGCGCCGGCGGATCAAGGCCCGCCCAACATCATCGGCCCCAGACGCACCGCCGAGGCGACGAAGCCGCCCACGGTGAGCAGGATCAGCCCCAAGGCGAAGATCTGCACCAGCCGGGTCTCTTGGCTGCGTTGGGCCATCGGCGTCACCGCGCCGAGCAAGAGCCCGGTGAGGAAGCCGCCCAGGTGCCCCCAGTGGTTCACCCCGCCGACGCCAAACGCGAACAGCGTGCCGATCCCGGCCCACAGCAGGAGCTGCCGAGAGATGTTCGCGCCGATGCTGCCGCCGCGTCGCCGTCCCCACACGACCAAGGCCCCCATCATCCCGTAGAGGCTGCACGAGGCGCCGATGGTGGGCGCGCCGCTCACCTCGTTCGAGAGCACGAAGCCGCCGACGCCGGTGAGCAGCCACAGCACCATCATCCTCGCCGGGCCGAAGGCCTCCACGGCGACGCCGCCCAGGTTGCGGGTCCACATCACGTTGAACACGACGTGCATGAGCCCGCCGTGCAGGAAGCTCGCCGTGAGCACCGTCCACCAGCAGCCGAAGGTGATCGCCACGCCCCCGGTCATGCCCAAGGTGTAGAGCGCCGCGCTAGACGGGGACAGCGCCGTGAAGATCGAGAAGTTCTGGGCGGTCTCGGCGAAGGCGCGCGGGTCGAGGGCGAGGCTGAGCACGAACAGCGCGAGGTTCACGGTGATGAGCAGGCCCGGCAGGTCCGCGTTCTCGCCGAGAAAGCGCCTCAAGATCGGCGAGAAGCCGAACAACGACGGCGCCACCGCGCCGCAGTGGGGGCAGGTCTTCTCCGAGACGTGGATCAGCCGCCTGCACGACGAGCACAGCACGGAGCCTTCACTCTGTCGCATGAGGCGCTCCGGAGCGGGGCCAGGAAGACGCGGGGCGGATCATGGGATCTTCGCCTCAAGCTCGTTCGCGAGGCGCTCGTAGCGGGCCTCACCGGTGATGCCGTGCACCCGGCGCAGGAGCGCGACGGCCTCGGTGAGCCGCCCGAGATCCTTCGCGGCGGCGGCCTGGGCGACGAGCAGGGTGGGGTGGGGCAGCCGCGCGGTGGCCTCGGCGAGCACGTTGTAGGCGGCTTGGGTCTGGCCGAGCTGGCTGTAGACCGAGACGATCGCCATCACCGGCCGGGGGTCGGCGGGGCTGCGCCGGGCGACCTCGTAGAGCGTCGTGAGCGCGGACTCCGAGCCTTCAGTGCCCAGCCGGGCCATGCCCACGGAGATGCCCAAGGAGGCGTCTTGGGGGCGCCGGGCCCAGGCGGCCTCCAAAAGCGGCTTCGCCTCGCGGGCCTGGTTTCGGCCCAACCACAACAGCCCCATGGCGGCCTGGGCGTCGGGGGAGTCGGGCGCGAGGCGCAGGGCCCGGCCCAAGGCGGCCTCTGCGCCGACCAGATCCCCACGGGCGCTCTTGACGTGTCCTTGGGCCAAGGCGACGAGCGCGGAGTTTGGGAACTCCTTCGCCAGCTCCTCCAGCTCCACCAACGCGGCCACGGGCGTCTCGTTCGCGAGGCTCCGGGCGCGGGCGAGGCGCTCGGCGCCGGACCAGGTGAGCGCGCCGGACTCCAGCTCCCGCACCTGCATCGCCAAGAGGTTCACCTGGGGCGAGGCCGGCACGAGGATCACCGCGCGCTCCACATGGGCCCGGGCCTCGGTGTAGCGCCCGTCCCGCATGAGCTCTTGGGCCAACGAGGCGTAGACGCGAGGGTCGGTGAACACCTTCTGGCTGGCTTGGGTGAGGATCTCCACCGCGCGCTCGGGGCGAAGCTCGGCCAAGGCGAGGTAGGCCTCCGGGTCGCCGGGCACGGCCTTGATCGCCGCCTCGGCCACCTTCACCGCCTCGTCGGGGCGCCCCTGGGCGATGCACACCGCGCCGAGGCCGATCCAGGCCTCGGGCAGGTTGGGGTCGAGCTTTAAGGCGAGGCGGTACGCGCGCTCGGCCTGGTCCAGCTCGCCTCGGGCGCGGTGCACTGAGGCGAGGCCCATGTGCGCCCGCCCGTAGCGGGGGGCGATCTCCGCCGAGCGCAGGTACGCGGCCCGGGCGAGGTTGGCGTCCAGCGTCGCGCGGCCCAAGAGGTACCAGGCCAAGGCGTCGTCTTCGCGCCCCTTGAGCCAGTCTTTGTACAGCGCCTCGGACTCGGCGCCGAGGCCAAAGTTGAGCAGCACGTCGATGACGATCTAGTGGGCGACGACGTCGGTGGGGTCGGCGGCCACGGAGCGCCGCGCCTCCTCCAAGGCGTCGCCGACACGCTCGGCGCGCAGGAGCCGGTCGGCGTCAGCGGACGTCGCCTGGGCCATCGGAGAGAGGGCGAGGGCGACGAGGAGCGTGAGGAAGGTCAAGGCTTCGCCCTCTCGGTGCTATGCTTGGCGAGAAACGCGCGTGAAGGACCCCCGATGCCTATCCTGCTCTCCGCCCTGACGCTCTCTCTCAGCCAGGTGGCGCTCGCGGCCAAGCTCCCCGAGGTCGCTGTGGTCGGTGTGCACGTCGAGGGCCTCGACGCCACCGCCGGGGAGGCCGCCGCCGTGTCCATCGGCGAGGCCATCGAGCGCGGCGGGACGCTCACCTGGGTCGAGCCCCAGCGCGTGAGCGCCCGCATCAAGGGCCGCGAGGAGCTGATCATCGCCGACATGGCGCTCCGCGACGGCAAGGTGAAGCTGGAGGAGGGCCGTGTGCTCTACGAGCGCGCCCAGCCCGACCAGGCGATCCCGCTCTTGCAGCGCGCCACGGTGGATCTGCGCGAGGGCATCGCCGCCACCGGGCGCACCACGGAGCTCATCGAGGCGTACCTGCTCTTGGGCATCGCGCACTACGCCATGGGCGAAGAGGACGCCGCCCGCGCCGCGTACCGTGAGGTCGTGATCCTCGACCCAGGCCGTGAGCTTGACCCGATCAGCTACCCGCCGCCGGTCATCGCGCTCTTTGACGGGGTGCGTAAGGAGGTGCTCGACGCCGGCGTCGGCACGCTCAACCTCAACGGATCAGACGCCAGCGTGCCCGTGAGCATCACCGTCGATGGTCGTCCCTTGGGCGTCGGGCCGCTCTCCGCCGAGCGCCTGCCCGCGGGCATCCACCACATCTTCGCCATCGCTGAAGGTGGGCGCCGCAGCTACACGGCGGTTGAGCTCAAGGCCGGGGAGACGCTCGACATCACCGTGCCAGTGGCCCAGGTGGCCTTGGGTGTGCCCGGCGACACCTCGCTCTCTCGCTCGGCCCAGATCGAGCCGCTGTACCGCTCCATCGGGGAGCACGCTGACTCCACCCTCGTGCTCTTGGCCGGGGAGATCGGCGGCGAGAAGGTCGCCGTGCAGCTCTACTCGCCGCGCACGAAGAGCTTCTCAAAGGCGCTCGTGGCCGACGCCGGGGATGATCCCGTCGCCGCCATGGTCGATCTCATCCCCTCGTTGACCGGCTACGTCAACGACGCCGGCGACCTGCGCCCCGACCGCGTGAGCATCGACATCGCGCCGCTGGATCTCGACACCAACGCCGTGCTCACCCAGATCCTCCTCGATCCCAACGAGGAGCTCCAGATTCAGTACATCGAGTCCGACAACAGCCGGTGGTGGCTGTGGACGGGCGTGGGCGCCCTCGTCGCCGGCGGCGGCGCGGCCACGGCGGTCCTGCTCACCCGGGGCGAGCCTGAAGACAACGGCGTGATCATCCTCGGGCCCCTGCCCTAAGCGGCGCGGCGGGCCTCAATCCAGCGTGATGATCACCCGCTTCGTCTCGTTGCCGACGATGGTGACCGTCTCGCTCTTGTCGAGGCCGATCTCGGCGTTCTTGACCTCGATCTTGTGCGGACCGGCGGGCAAGGAGTAGTTGAACAGCGGCGTCGTGCCGACCTTCTTGCCGTCGATGTAGACGTCGCCCCAGCGGTTTGAGGCCGCCAAGGAGACGCTCACCTTGCCTGGCG
>JBEAVX010000133.1:0-4002 GCA_041160755.1 Pseudomonadota bacterium | reverse complement strand
CCTCCCCTGGCCCGGCCCGGGCGCCGCCCCGCCGCGCTGAGCTGCCCCCTGAAGAGGAGGCCGCCGTCCTCGACCTCGCCGCGCGCTGCTCGGAGCTCAACCCCCTCGTCGTGCTCAAGCTCACCGGCGACGCCCTGAACGACATCTTCACCCTCCAAGGGGTGCAGGCCGCGTTCACCCGCGAGGCCGCCGTCTTCCGCCCGGAGTCCTTCACCCGCGCCTCTCTGGACACCCTGGAGGCCGTCACGGCCTTAGACGAGATCTTCCGCTCCAGCCGCGAGGCCCTCTACGACCCGGCCATCGTCGCCCTCTGGCTGCGTGAGCTGCGCGCCTTCGCGGAGCTCCCCCCCGAGGCGAACGACGACGACGCCCGCCGCGCCCGGGAGCTCTTCGAGCGCGCCCAGGCCCTCGCCTACCGCCGCGTCTGGTCCGAGGCCCAGCACGCCGCGATGCTCGCCGCCCGCCTCGACCCCCGCCAGGCCCGCTACCGCATCCTCGACATCTTCTGCCGCGTCGCCGCCCGCCAGATCAGCCCCGTCGACGGCGTGATGAACCTCGACGCCCTCTTCTTGACCGAGCCCAAAGAGCAGGCCCTCGCTCAGGTGACCGCCGGCCGTCTGCTCAAGGCCGCCGGGCGCAAGAGCCAGGCGATGAGCCGGTTCAAGGCGGCGCTGCAGCTCGATCCGGAGCGGGCGGACGCGAAGAGTGAGCTGGAGAGCACGCAGCCTTAGAGGGCGCTGGGCTCGTTGATGGGTGGGCTCGGACGCCGCAGGATTGACCGGGCGTTCAGCGCGGACTTATACTCTGCGGATGGCCGTCAACCCGCTCCTCATCCAAGCCCTCAAGCGGCTGAACCCCTCGGCCCCCGCTGGCCCAGAAGACTTCATTGATCGTGAGTGGGAGGGCATGGCGCGGGGCTGGGACGTGTGTGAGCGGCTCACGACGCTGCTCGCGGCGGGGTTCACGGTGCGCGCCGTGCTGCATGGGCCCATCGGCGTCGGCAAGACCACGGAGCTGAGGCGCTGGGCGCGGGAGCTGGAGGGGATCGCGGCGGTGGTGCAGGTCGTGGCGCCGAGGCCAAGCAATGAGGTGCCGCCTTACCAGGAGAGCGCTCGGCAGGTCGCTGGGTTTCTTGAGGACGCGCTCGCGCAGCATGTGGGATGGGACTGGAGGGACGTTCAATCCGCGACCGACGCAGATCCCGACAGGTCTAGCCTGAGCGTCTTGCTCTCAAGAGCCTTCCAAGACGCCGATCCGGCTCTGCCCAAGCTGCTCCTCATCGACGCCCTTGACCTGCTCACCAATGAACAGGACCAGATCTTCGGCGCCGCCCAGAACCTCCCCCTCGACGAGCTGCCCTCTGTGGTGTTTGTCGGCGCGCACCCTTGGTTTCTGCTCACACCCCGCGAGCGTCGTGATCCCCGCCTAGAGTACATCTGGGAGCTGCCCTGCTTCGCGGTGCAGGACCCCGACGGCCGCCCCAACCCTCTGGCGATCGAGGCCCTCGCGAAGGGTCTCCAACGTCGTCTCGGCCCTACGGAGGGCGCGTTCTGGGATCTTCATGCCTGCTGTGAGACGGCGGCCTACATCTCGGGCGGGGTGCCCAGAGACGCCATCCGGGTGCTGCACGCCGCGGTGCTCTCCGCGGCCAAGGCGGGCCAGGTCAACGCCGCCCACCTCAACATCGGCGTGAACGAGCTGCGCCAAGACATCGCACAGTCGTTGTCCTCCGCAGAGCTGGCCCGTGTGGCCGAGGTTGGCCGCACCTTAAATCACCAAGGGGACGCCTCCCTCATCAGCAAGAACGCCATCTTGCCCTACGATCTCCCCGACCGGCGCTACTGGTTGCCTCACCCCGTGCTGCTCAACCTGCTCCCGCCGCCGAAGGGGCGTTGATGGACAGCCTCGACGCCGTCGTGTTGGCCTTCGAGTCCGGCCTGCCCGTCGTGCTTCAGCGGGTGCCACGAAGTCTCAGCGCGCAGACGGCCGCCGACATTCTGACGGAGCGTCTCGGCCGCCCGGTGTCTGTGGTGGTTGAACCGTTCACCCAACCAGAGGGTGTGCGGGTCATCGACGGGCGCCCTCTGCGCGCTGAGCAGTTCGAGCGCTGGGATCAAGGACGCCACCAGCTCGGCGACGCCGTGTCCCCTCTGCTCGTGCTGCTCGACGTGAACAGCGGGACGACGCTCTTGCAGCGCGCTCCCCACCTCGCCTCGTGGTCAGGCGGCGTGCGGCTGCCCCTTGAGCGTGAGGTGCGCCTCGCGACGAGCCCTGAAGAGATCAAGCTCGGCCAGGCTGCCCTACGACGCGCCCTCCACGCGATGCCCGAGCTCCGGGAGGCCCATTATCGTGCGCCGATCGGCGTGCTCGTGGGCTCCGACCGACTGTTTCGTGGAGAGGGCGGAGTCGCCCCCCTCGTCGCCGCGCGGGAGGCGCTCGACGAGGGCATCCTCTACGTCACGCGGCTGATCGAGGAGGTTGCGCTTGACTGACATGACCGGGCGGACGGTTCTGCCGATCGACTACACGAGAGAAGGCCGCGTCGCGGTGATGCACTATCTGACCGTTCACCTCACAGGCGGGCGATGTACGCTTGACCGGGTGGTGCTTGACACGGGCCTGGAGGTCGCGGCCTTGATCCCGAAGGCGCTGTTCGGGGATCTGTTGGAGGGCGAAGATCAGCGCAAAGCGAGCGTGGAGAGCCTCACCAAGCACAAGATCGAGTGTTTCGCCCTCAACGTCACCATTCAACTGGGCGACATGCGGGAGGAGCACGAGATCTACGTCGGCGGTGCGCATGAAGAGGCCATCATCGGCCTCCCTCTGCTCAAGCGCTTCCACCTGCTCTTGTCGCCAGATCACGAGGCGTTTGGCATTGGCTCCTGCCTCATCAAACCTCCGCTCGCCGCGCACGGGCTTCGGCGTAGCGCCAGCGCCTAAAGCGTCCCCGCCCACCTCACTCCCCCCGCAGGATCATCGCCAACAACGTCGGGTCCGAGAACCGGCGCGATCCGTCCCCAAGCCGCACGATCACCAGATCCTCCGAAGGCACCACCACCAGTCGGTTGTCTTTGTAGCCTGCGGCCGCGAAGAGGTCCGCCGGGCCGTCGGGGTCCAGGATGCGCCCGTCCTTGGCGAGGCTGTCAAACGCGCTGAGGTCTACGTCGTCGGCCACGTCCTCGTTGAGCCACAAGGTCATGCCGTAGGCCGGGTTCGCCGCGCTGCCGGTGGTGCAGCGGTCCACGCCGCCTTCGGGCAGGAGCGTCTCACCCTGCCACCGCCCGCCGTCTCGCAGCAGCACGCCGTACTTGAGCCACTCGTTCGCCGTGGTCCAGGCGCCATAGGCCAACATCGGGTTGCCCGCTGGGTCGTGGTTCCAGCCGCCGAAGCGCATCCCCATCGGCGTGAACAGTCGCTCCTCCAGGTACGTCAGGGGGCTCTGGCCGATCTTCGCCGTGATCAAGGCCCCAAGCACCGCCTGGTGCGAAGATCCGTATCGAAACACCTCCCCCGGCGCGCTCTCGGACGGCAGCGCGACGGCGTAGGCGTATTTGTCCTCGACGGTCTGCTCTTCCATCAGCCCGTCTCGGGTCAAGGCGCGGTTGTCTTGGGCGACGCCGCTGGTGAAGTGCAGGAGCGTGTCAGGGGTGACCCCAGCCCCCGCCGCCAGCTCAGGCAAGGTGTCCTGGACGTCTTCGTCCATCCCTAGGGCCCCGTCGGCCTCTAGCAAGAGCGCCAAGGCGCAAGAGAACGACTTGGTGCCCGAGAAGATGTGAATCGGCGTCGTGGGGTCGTAGCGCCGGGCGTAGGACTCAAAGATCACGGCGTCGCCCTGCAAGATGACCAGGGCGAGGCCGTCCCGCGCCTCGGACCACCGCGCGGCGGCCTCGTAGCGCGTGCGCAGCGCCCCGGTCACGGGCCGCCGGGGGAAGGTGTCGTCGATGGGGATCACCGTCTCGTAGGACTGCCGCGCCTGGCAGCCGGGGACGGCGAGGGCGACGA